>DATLUM010000105.1 GCA_035533095.1 Acidimicrobiales bacterium
ACGGTGTTGTGCTCGCCCTCGTCGTCGACGCGGAGTGCAGAATGAGCGTCCCAGAACACGCGGCTGGGGCATCGCCTATCCGCGCGGCTGGGGCATCGCCTATCCGCGCGGCTGGGGCATCGCCTATCCGCGCCGGCTAAATCGCCCATACCGCCGGCTGAGAGACGCCCCTGTGGGTTTACTGGCGCGTCAGCTCGGTGATCAGGGGATCACATGGTGCTCCGCCTGGAGGTCAGCTAGGAGGTCGTCGAGCTTGTCCCAGCTTGCCTGCGCGCCGTCGTTTTCTTGGAAGTGATCGCCAAGGTTGTCCGGAGTCTTGAAGTCCATGATGTCGGTCATGGTCGTGATGCCGCCGTCCTCGGTGAGGATCACGGTTTCGACTGCCTCGTCATCCGGCCACCCTTCGAACAGCCAGGTGGACACGATTCGCGTCGGCGGCTCGATGTCGAGGAACTGACCGCGAAATGAACACTCCGTGCCCCCCGGGGCGTACCAGGCGTAGTGGTACTTCCCACCGACGCGTAAGTCGATCTCGCAGACATGGAGCTCTACGTCATCGGCGGGGAACCACACGCTGATGTGCTCAGGCTTGGTGAGAGCGTCGAAGACCAAGGCCATCGGCGCCTCAAACTTTCGTTGCATCGTGACGGTGTGGTCGCCGTATTCGAAGGTCGCCGAACCGTGCCGGGTCATCGTCCTGGTGCTCCTTGTGATCGCTGGTCTGATTGTCCGTCTCGTCGCTGAAGCTCGCTGAGGTAGTCGTCCAGGCGATCGAGCCGCTCGTTCCACAGCTGCTCGTACTTAGCGACCCAGTCGCCCACGGGTCGGAGGCTCGTCGGGTCCAGGCGGTAGAGGCGACGGCGCCCCACTGCACGGGACCGGACGAGTCCCACTTCGCTGAGGACCCGGAGATGCTTGGAGACCTGTGGCTGGGAGATCGCCAGCTCGTCGACGATCGCCCCGACCGGCTTCTCGCCTGCTATCAGCACGTCGAGGATCTCGCGGCGGTGCACTTCGGCGATGGCGTTGAAGACGTCGGCAGTAGTCGACGCCCGAGCCATGGATCCATGATATGCCTATATCGACATGTGTCAACGGTCCCCGTACCGGCGCTTCGCCAGGCATCAAGGGAGCAGTGCCTGCGCCGTCGGCGGCACTCATAAATCACGGGCAGTGGTGCCCCAGAACACCAAAGGCCGCGCGCCCCTAATCGCCGGCTGAAGGTCTTATCCGGATGATCTTTGCCCGTCACGTGCTTGCTCACAGCAAGCTCCGGCAGTGCGGCGCTTGGTGGGCGCGGTGACTTCTGCATATTGGGATCGGTCCTACGGACCGTCGACTGCAAGTAGGCGGGATCGTCGTCAGTCTCCACCGGCGTTACGCGACCCTGAGATTCGGCGCCACCGGGTCGGTCGTGCTCAGGGCCAGCAGGCATAGTGGTAGAGACTGCAAGCATGGAGTTCCTCTGCTACCACCGCGACCGGCCCGGCTCCGTATTGCTGCGCGAGGAGCTGCTGGAGGAGCACTGGTCGTATATGGACCGGTACGCGACTGGGATGATCGCCCGGGGGCCTACCTTCGCCAGCGACGGCGACATGCCCACCGGCAGCGTGCACATCGTCGACCTGCCCGATGCCGCCGCCGCTCGCGCGTTCGCCTTCGACGAGCCCAACTACCAGGCAGGCGTTTACCGGGATGTACTGCTGCGCCGCTGGCACAACACGTTGGGGCGCACGATGTGGGAGTTCCCCGGTGGCCGCACAGGTGGCAACCGGTATCTGGTGCTCGGCCTCAGCTCTGGCGAAGCCACCGACCTCGTCGGGCCACCCGACCGAGACAATCTGATTGCATACGGGCCCCTGCTATCCGACGACGGCAGTGCCTGGCTGGGCACGGCGGTGCTGGTGCGGGCACCAGACCAAGACGCAGCACGCGCCGTCCTTGCCTCGGACCGTTACGCTGACATCGAGGTCCACAACTGGCGGTTCGGGGGCCGCGGGTGATTCATCCTGCGGGCCGAGACCGGAGACTCCCGAAGGGATACCCCCAGCCGATGTTGGGCTTAATGGGGCGCCCGATAAGGTCGAGCGTCCCGTCCTCAAAGGAGGCGACCAGGCTGCCCGCAGACGCCCGGATGCAGGTCACCGATACGGGACATGCGCCCTTGCTGGTCGTCGGGACGGTCAGCTGGTGGAGCGGAGGTGGGCACCGCTGAGCGGCGAGGACCCGGTCGTCACGGTCGGACCAGGGTCCGCAGGGAGGCGGCGACCTCGGCCGGCTCGGCGGCCACTTCGCCGCCCACCCGCCGACGTAACTCGCCGCCTGTCCCTGCAGCGGCCGTGACCTGCGGAAACGCCGCGCTCGGGCAGTTGCGGGGAGAGGGTCGAGGTGATAGGGAGCCCACGTCACCGACGACGAGTACCAAGCTCACGTCTCGCGCTGATCCGCATCGAGCCGTTCCGAAACCGGATGCGGGCGCACAAAGCGGCTGGGAGGCTTTGGCGTGCTGCAGGTGTCGGTTGCTAGCCGATCTCTGCTGCGGAGCGGCGTCGACGGCTGACCAGCACGAGGGCCGCGCCGGCGAAGCCGAGCAGCAGGCCGGCGACGATGGTCGCCAGCACGTCGGACCCGGTGAAGGCGAGTGAGCCGGATCCGCTGGCCGCTGCGGCCGAGGATGCCGCCGGCGAGGTGGAGGCGCCGTTGCCGGAGCCGCTGCCACCGCCGTTGCCGCCCTCAACGCTGGAGCCGCCGCTGACGGACGGCGCCGAGCCGGACGTGGTCTGAGAGTGGAACAGCCCGATGGCCGCCCCCGTGCCGCCGGTGCCGAGGAGCACCTGGGCCACGTCAGCTGCGGTGCTGGTAAGGCCGCTGCCGCCGCTGGCGGTCAGGCAGTTGAGGGTCAGCAGCCCGGGGATGGTCAGCGTGCACTGCCCGTTGACCTGACTGTTGCTGCCTATCTCGTTGCCGTTGACGTTGAGCAGGTAGCTGCTGCCGGTGCCGTTCGAGTTGGTGTCGGAGTGCAGCACGTCGAGGAACAGGCCGCTGGGGCCGCCCGCCTTGACGATCGCGCCGTCGCTCGAAGCGTTGCCGGAGCTCTGGGAGGAGTTCCAGCTCGAGTTCGAGGTCGACTGGAGCAGGGCCACGTAAGCCGACTCCTGGGTGGTCTGGTCGCCGAGGGCCAAAGTCAGGACGTCGGCGATCGCGCTGGCAGTGCTGTTGGTGTTGCTGGCGGTCCAAGGCGTCAGTTGGAGCCGGAACTGGCTACTAGGCCCGGTGTCGACCAACGCGCTCGAGGTGGTGCCGGCGCCGTTCTGGCTGCCGCCGAACTGGCCCGCCGGCGGGTTGCCGCCGAGCTCGAGCGGATCGGCTGTGGAGGACGTCCCGCTACCCGAGGCGGACGTCTTGGTGTGGCTGATCACGACGGCGCCGGCGACGTTGGCGGCGTACGCCTCGGCCGTGCCGGCCGGGGCGGGAGTCGTGACGGTCGCGGTCCCCGTGTCGCTGTTCGTGGGGGAGAGAGCCTGCGACACGGAGGCGGTCGCCGTCGACACTGACGACGACAGCGTCGACGTCGGCAACGCGGAGGTCGACAGGGCCGGCGTCGGGAGCGGGCTGGTGGAGGCCTGCGCCGCCATGGGGACGGTCAGTACGAGGGCGGCACCGATTGTCGCGGCACCCAGGAGTTTGGCGCGTGTCTGCATTGTGGGGAGTCATTTGGCCGCCGGACGCGTTTCTCCTGCTCAGAGCCTGAAAAAGGCGAAGATCAGATCGTTCTAAACCCTTCCTTATAGTGAGGAAACAGACGCCAAAACCGTGAGCCGAGAGGCGTCGAATGCCTGACCTACGCCTTACGAGAGCCTCGTGCGCCCCACGCAGAACATCGGTCCGAGTTTCGTGTTGATGCGCCTGATCTTGTCCCTGTAACCGTGGATGGTCGTCGGTAAACGAGTAGGCCTGATGTGATCGAACCACTGTTCGAAGAACTCGCCGAGGCTCGACGATCCGCTTGCCGGCAGCCGGCCCTGCGAGGCCTCGGCCAACGAATTCGGCAAGCGCTATCGAAGCCCCTGGCGCTTGGTGCCCCGAAGGTCCGTGTCGCCTGCCAGGGCGTTTCGGTGACAGGATCTAATGGAACAAGCCCCCGTAGCTCAGAGGATAGAGCGTCGGTTTCCTAAAGTAAGAACCGGTTTCAAACGGGCGGGATCCAGATGCAAAAGGGCAGGTCAGCGGCACACCGATTCCATCTGGACTGATCGATTTGGGTCCCGATCGATGCAGTTCTAGACGCGTTCTAGACGCGACGGGACCAAACCGACGCTCGCAACTTTCGGGCAACAGGCGCGCGCGTCGACCTACGTCCCCTGTTGGTATCCGTTCGGCAAGGGAAACTCTCCGCCGGTTGATTCCGGTGCGGGTGGGATCGGTCCACAACAGGCTTTGTACTTAAGGCCTGAGCCACACCAGCAGGGGCGTTTCTGCCCGGCGGCCACGCCGTAGCGTCGCCTCGGCGGGCATAAAGCGGTCGCCTTTTCCCATTCGCCTGGGGGGAACCAGGCCAGGGACACCAGCATCGAACTTGGAAGGCGGGATGCCTGCCGGCGTGGGGCTGGCTCCGTGACAGCCTCGAAGACGCGCCCGCCCATGGAGCCTGTCAAGATGTCGGGGTCGTAGCCGCAGTGCTCGCATCGCCGCTCGACGACTGGAGGCAGGTCGTCCCAGCTGAACCGATCGCCGCGTGGGGACGGCTTCCACGCCTCGACGAAGGCTTCGACCCGCTCATTCAATCCCGGCTCGGGAGTCTCGGCGAGCGCCTTCCATGCTGCCTCGAGGCCATCGAGCAGTTGGACCACGACCTGGTCGCCGTCGCCGGTGCGCAAAGCGACATCGATGCCGTCCCGAAACCACCGTGCCGACTCGGCGTGGTCGGACACGCCGGCGTAGGAGAACCCGGCGGCGTTGTAGAGCCACACGTCGTCTGGTGTCCTCGCCCGAAGGTCGGCGAACAGTCGACCCGCCTCGGAACGCCTGCCGGCCAGGAGGTGGCATTCGGCGATGTCGGCGTCGGGGTGAGGCTCCGACCGATACCCGGCCTGTACTGCCTGCTCCTTGGCGGCTACTTGCCCGTGGGTCGGGCGGTGGGTCAGCCATGCAGGATGGAGCCGGGGGACTGCCTCCCCCTCCTCTCTGTCCGGCTCCGGCATCACCGGGAGCCGTGCTTGGGGCATCTCAAATCGACTCTACGGGCCAGAAGGGACCTTCGGGGGGTAGCTGCTCTAGTACGGGTGAGAGGATCTCGGTCGCCACGGACGAGCTTTGCACTAGCGCACGCCCATCCAGAGCATGACGAATGCGCCCCCGAACAGCCGGTTCGCCCGAAAGGGCTCGCTCACGGAGCCAACGAAGATCATCTTCAGCCACATTCGGCCACCGCCGGATCATCGCGACGAAGACTGCTTCAACAGCACATCCTCGGGCCAATGCGTCGGATTCCGCCTCCGCGATGCTGCGCAAAAGGGCAACTACGTCGGCCCGCTCCGATGCGCTCCCAAGCAAGCGATAGATCATTGACCTCACCTCGGGGTCAGGATCCTTCGTCATACCTATCAAGTGATCCGCCGCTGCGGCCAGGCTTTGATGTGTATCGGCTTCATGCTCAAGTGTCGCTGCAGCGATGGCGCTCCGCTCAGACGCGGCGCGAAACACTCCTGTCCATCGGCGCAGAAGGACAAGAATCCAGAGAAGGCAGTTGCGATACGGATGTTGAGAAAGTCCGTCTACTGCGACGATGGTTTCCACAACTTGAGATGCATCTTCAGCTGGTGCGCTACCGCCAGGAACCACATCGAGGATCATCTCGGCTGTCCGAATGTAGGCCTCGCTGAGCGAATCCGCGTTCACGAGACGGTCAAGAGATCCTCTCCATCCTGCGCCGGTCACCATGAGATGTTCCTGTCATTGAGCACTGCCTGACAGGCCGGGCAGGGCTCGGCCGGAGCCCCTTGGCCAATCGGCGGACCTGGCAGAATGGGAGTGTTGGGCGGGCGGTTGAAGATGGTTCTTATCGAGCCACCAGTGGCGGCGTCCGTGCACAGACATTTGCCATCTGTCGATGGCCCGTTCAGCGGCCGCCGTGACGGCTTCGCCGTTGACCAACTTCGTGGCCGCGTCCTCCTCCCTCGGAAGTTCAGCTTGCGCGAGGGACGGATTTCGCTGCTTCTTCGGGGGTGATGCGCTCGAAGTGGACTTGGCCGTCGTCGTCGACACGGCGGATCTTCACCCAGGACCAGAATCGCTCCGATCCGGCCACCAGCACGGCGCCTTCGACTATGGCGTCAGGGTCGACGGCCTTACGGATAAGGCTCCAGTTGAGGCCTTCGTCGTCCTCGTTGTTCAGGTTCGCTCGGAGAGTGATCGGGGGAGGCGCCATCACGATCCTCCAGGTCCGGTGGGGTTGCGGATGATTCGGTGCGGGCAGGCCATCAGTCGCTCGACCAGTTCGTCGGGGTCTTCGTGGACAACATCGTAGTGAGGGCTCTGCCCGGTGTCCCATAGTTCGAGCCCGGAGCGGTAGATATCTCCTGCTCGGAAGACGACCAGCCATCGGGCCCGGTTCAGCTTGTTGGACCCGATCCATTCGAGGTTGAACTCGCCGACCGCGGCGAAGACGGATATGCCCCAGTATCCGTAGACGTCGAAGTTGTCGATAGCGTCCTCGTGTAGGGCGTCGGGATCGAGTAGGTCACCCCGCACGACGAGGGTTACCTCGTCGGGCGCCGGCTCACCGCGGCGCGCTCGCCGCTTCTTCGGGGGCTGCTCCACCTTGTCATCTTCGCCCACGGCACGGACCCTCAACAGTCTGTGGTGTCGACGATGAGCTGCCGGAGACGTACTGCTGCGTCCGTCGCCGATATCCAGTGGGCCCCAGTGGCGTCCTCTAGAGATCGATGCCCAGAGTGGGGGTCGCGGTGGGCTGCAGCTGCTCATGGAGCAGGTGCTGGTAATGGATCTGGCCGGGGTCCATCCCGGGTCGCCGCTGCCGGGGGATCTTGGGCGGTTCTATGAGGTGCAGGTCCAGTCGGTCGGCGGCTTGTCGGATCGCCCGGTCGATATCGGTGAGAGCCCGCAGCGGATGGCCGATGCCCCGCACTGCCTCCGGCTGGTGTTCGCCTGATGTGGTTCGCTCGCCGAGCGTTTCGATCTGCTCGATGATGGTCTGGCGCGCTTCCTTCAGCCGTTGTTTGCCGTAGGCGGCGGGGTGGCCATCTCTGGCCGCGTCGAGGACTGTCTCCGCCCAGTAGAGCTTCAGTTGGGCTTCGAGGGTTTCGATCCGGTCGTGCCGCCAACGGTTGTCCCGGTCGAATTCGGCCCGTTCGGCCTGCCGGTCGAGTAGCTGTTGGTGTTCCGCCCGGGCGTCGTCGAGTCTCCGCGCTGCCCGTTCGACCGCCAAGGTTTGTGTCTCGCGCTGGTGTTCGGCGCTGTGATGTTGCTGGCGCCGGCCGCGGGTGAAACCCCGAACGCCGGCGGTCCGCTCGGCCTGTTCCTGCCAGTGCGCGACGCGAGCCTGCGCGTCTCGCAGGTCAGCCTCGCGGGCCGCGAGCATTTCCTCCGCGCGTCGTATGTGTTCGCTGACATCAGGGGGTCTGTCGTCGAGGCGCGCCCAAGGGGACTCCTGCTCGGCGCGCACCCGCCGTTCGTGGCGGTACGGGTCGTCGAGGGCGGCGAAGGTCTTCGGTTGCGCGCGGGCCAGCGCGGGGGCGATCTGCTCCGCCGGCGTCGAGTAAGTCTGGACGAGCCGTCCACCGTGGTCCGCGGGGTCGTCAACAGGTTTGGGGGTGGTGTTCCAGGTATGCGTCGGCTGGATCGATCGTGACTGGCCGACATAACCGCGGTAGCGGTCCAGGGCGGGGGTGGCCAACAGGTGCGCCTGGTCCCAGGTGCCGCCTTGCACCCCATCAATGGTGCGAGCCCACGCGTGCGAGACCTGCGGGCGGCCGTCGTCCCGCCTGGCGGTCACGAAACCCGCTGGCAACACGACCGGGACGGCCCGACCCTCCGCGACGACGGTGAGCCCCGTGTCGTCGACCGCGGTGACCGTGGCGACCGTCCCGTTGGTCAACCGCGTTCCGTCAGCAAGTGTTGCGTGGGCGTGCAACAGGATCCGGTCGCCAGCCTGGTATTGGCGAGGCCCCGACCATCCCGGGCCTTGAATGACCGGCCCCGTGAGGACGCCGTTATCGGCGAGATCGCCGCGGATGCGATCGGCGAGTGCCTCACAGTCGTTGTGGCTCACCGCCAACGCCGCGACGTTTTCTGGCCCGTAGAGGTCGATGTCGACCAGGACCGCGGCGGCCATCGCCGCGAGCGCGTCGTCGCGATTGTCGAAGTGGTGCTCCCAGCCGGCGTCGTCGCGCAGCCCCTGACTCTCGGTGACCCGCCCATCGCGGAGGCTGGTTAGGGCTTCTTGTTCGACGGGGTGGGCCTGGCGGCGGTTGACCGTCAACTCCGCGACCGGGAGCCGCCCGTCGCGCGCCTGGCCGGCGACCCAGGTGGCGAGGCCTCCCGCTCCGACGGGCTGCGCCTGGAGCGGGTCGCCGACCAACCACACCATCGAACCAGCGCACCCTGTCGCAGCCGACAGGACGGTACGGGCGTCGCGGGTCGGGAGTTGGGAGAACTCGTCGACCACCACCACGGTCCCCGGGTCGAGATGCGCGCCGGTCAGAGCGAAACGGGCGACGGTGACCGCCGGGATGCCCGCCTGGCGCAACTGTTCGACAGCCTGGTTGGTGGTCGACACCGCCAGGACCGGCCGTCCCGCCCGTCGGACCGCTTCCACCGCGATAGCAAGGGTTGTCGTCTTTCCGTAACCCGCCGGGGAGATCAGGGCGCGCAACGCCGGCCCTGGGGCGCACAACAGGTTGACCGCGGCCACCTGGTCATCCCCCAGAGCCGATGTCCCCGAGATCGTGGTGGCTACGACCTCCGAGCCCAAACCGTTCACCTCGCGCTGCCGGAGCCTTGAGACATCAGAAACGACGCTCTCCTCGAGACGGAGATGCTCGACCGTGGACCAACGGCTTCCGGCCCGACCGGTGAGATCCCGTCCGACAAGGCGGACCACCCTGTCGGATTGCAGGAACCGCCAGGTGATCGCCTCGATGTCCGACACCGAAAGACGGCCAGCCCCCCAGGCGGCGACAGCGGCGACCACCTGCGGCTCGCCGAAGTATGAATCATGGGCGCACAAGCCGACCTCGGCGTCGACGAGCCGGTCGAACAACTCCCCCAGCTGCACCCGGGTGATCCCTCGTGATGGTGTCCCGTCTTTTCGGACAGCACGAAGCAGCGCCTCCCCGATCGGCAGGTCCACCTCTGCGGCCTCAGCATCCCACCGGTCGCGCAAATGTTGCGGGGTGAGGTTGCGGTCCTTGGCCGGACGGGTCGCCACGCTCGCAGCCTCGTCCGCCGCCATCCTCGCCTTCGCGTCCCCAACAACAGCCCCGTTGGCCTGGAGGTGGGCTTCGATCTGGGCGGTCCGTTTGGAAAACGCCCGCAGCTGGGCCTCCGAGATGCCGGTCATCTCCATGCAACCGTTGCGATCCGGTCCCCACCCCACCCCGAGACGCTCAGACAGGCGGCGGCGCAGCTCCTCCTGATACACACTGCCCGCCGCTTTCGCCCACCCGTACAGCGCGGTCGCGTCCAACGACACCCACCGGCCGTCGTCGCGACACACCACATTCGCGATCACCGCATGCGTGTGCAACTGCGGATCCCCAGCCCGGCTGGTCCGATGAACGAACGTCGCAGCCGCCCACCCAGACGTCGCCGCCCCAACCCGGACACCGCGGTCCTGGCGGCGGGTGACCGCCGCGTGGCTCTCCACGAAACCCAACGCAGCCTCGACCGCCTCCACATGGGCGATCGACACCACCGACGCCACCTCCGAACCGGCGAACGCCCACAACAACGAGACGCTCTTCGGAGCGCTAAAAGTCGCGTCTATGGCACGCACCGTCGGACGGCGGCCCGGGCCGTCACCCAGCGAGTCGCCGCTCACGGGGTGGCACCGGTCGATCAGGGACCGCAGATCATCAGCCCCGACCACCCCGGCCAGGCCCAGCTGGTCGGCGAGACGACCCGACCACACACCCGGCGCCTCGCCCGAACCCAGGTAGTAGTCCTCTAGGCCGCCGGCCACCTGGCGTAGCACGTACTCCGCGTCGGTCAACTTCGCGAGACGCAACAACTCTCAGCCCTCGCCGGTCCGAGGGACTGGATAGTCGATGCTCATCGTCATGTAAACGGCGCGCGAACCTCCCCCGCGATCGATGGCACGACCGGCTGGGGACGCCGGTGGACGAAGAGCACGTCCGGCTCCCCCGTCGTCCCCGGTTCCGGGACAGCCAGCCGGGCACCCCACCATCCCGAGCGGTCGTAGCTTTCGTCTGCGGTCCGAAAGTCTGAACAGCAGAGGCTGGGGAACTCCCCATCAGCTCGGAGGCGCCGCGGTGGGGAGTCGGGCAGCCGGTGGTCTCCGAGTGAGACGCGTTCCGTGACGAGGGTCCCTGGCTCCCCAGTTGGGATTCCCCACCATTTTCCGTTCGGTGGGGAACTCGGTGGGGAACGCGATGTGAATCATTCCGGTGATGGCCGCGCCCGCTCGCGAGCAATTGATTTCGCAATCCCGAGGCCGGTCCCAACAACGGTGGCCGAGACAGATGACCCCCAGATGGCCATTAGGTGGGATGTCTCGCCGACTCCCGAGCAGATCTACTCACAGCCCCGAAAGCGATCTGAGATGACCGAACAAGCCCCTGCGCCGTGCCGAGACCGCGAATCCTCCGGAATTCTTTGCCGAACGACACAGGAAAGAAGGACTTCGGAAGGACTTTGGAAGGACTTTGGAAGTGCACCGGTTCACGATGCGGATGTGGACGTCTTCCGTGCCGTCACCGACCACTGGCGCACCTTGTCCGCCGGCGCCCGAGGCCGAGCGACGATCACTGCTTGGGCTCAGCGCCGCCCACGACTCTCGCGCTACCGCTCCCCTAGCGAGTTGGTCGCCGCCATCAACCAGCTCCGGCACCCCGACCGGTCCTGCGCGCTGCTCAGCGACCTGCTCGTCATCGCCGAACACGATCCGCTGGCTCAACTCGCCATCCTGGTGGCCCTGATCCCCGGGATTCGCAACTCCGCGCGCCGCCGGTGGAAGAAGGCTGCCACCAGCGGCGCCTGGTCGGGTGAGGGCGATATCGCGGCCGATGCCATGTCGGCCGCTTGGCAAGCCATCCGCGACCATGCCGGACGCGCACATCCGTATCCGGCCCGTCTCGTCATCAGACGTGTCGAACGGCATCTCCGGACCGCCCACCAGGCTCAGCTGCGGTCCTCGACCTCGACCTCGGTGGGCGATTCCGACGCCCACGACATCGCAATCCCGGCGGATCCCGATGACGCCGAGCACATCGTCGTGCGGACCCTCGACGCCGTCCGCTCCGGACAGATCGAATGGTCCACCGCCTCCGCGGCGTTCGGTGTTGCGATCGCTGGGCGGAGTCCCGCCGCCATAGGCCGGCGTCTAGGTCTCAGCCCGGCCGCGGTTCAAGACGCGCTCCGTCGATCCCATCACGTCATCGCCGGGGGACGACCCCAGCCCCGGCCCGTGCCCATGCGAAGCGGACATCGCGTCCGTCTCAACCAGGAGAACTTCCCGATGCTGCCCTTGCTCCTCACCATCAATCAAGCCGCGGAACTGCTCGGTCTCGGCCGGTCGACCACGTACCGGCTCGTCGCCAACGGGGAACTGCACTCGGTGTCCCGAGGCACCAGCCGGCGCGTCCCGCTGTGGTCCATCTACGACTACCTCGACCGGCTGTGCGAACGCCGCTACAGAAGCATCCCCTTACCCGCCGTCATCGACTTCCTCGTACGCGCCTCAGACCAACAGGAGCCAAGCCATGGCTGAACCCTGGAACCCACCGCCCACGCCGACTGTCACCAGCATCCGACTTACCATCTGGCCGAACCACACCGACACCCAGTGCGACGACAGGCCCGACACGAACGGCGCTGCCGTCGAGCCGGAGTTCATCAGCATCCCCGAATGGGCTCGCCGGATCGGCATCTCCAACGAATCGGCCTACAAAGCCGCTCGCCTCGGCCAGATCCCCGGATGTTTCAACATCGGCCGCCTCTACCGGGTCAACTGGCCTGTATTCGTCGAAGCGACGTCGTCGATGCGGAGCGGCGATGGCATCGCCTGATGCCGCCGCTTATCTCCTTACCAGGGCTCCAAGAACCTCGGCCGCCTCCTGGTCGCGCACCGGGACGAAGGCGGCGTACTTGCGCAGCCCCACATCAGCGCCGTGCCCGACGCGGCCGGAGGTGGTGACGATGTCGATGCCGGCAGCGAGGGCCTGTGTGACGGTGAAGTGACGAAGTTCCTGAAGGCTGACGTCGAACCGCTTGGTCAACCGCTTGCCACCGCACGTGTCACAGGCAGCACCGCGTCGCTTGCCGCGACAGTCGGGACAGGTCTGCCAGCAGATGCGGTTGAACGCCTGAGTGTAAGAATCCGGCCTCCACGGCGCGGTGCCGGTCGGGTCGAGCGTGAAGACGTATCCGTCCTTCTTGATCGTGACACCGGCCGCGTGTGCCGCCGATTCCATCACGACACGATGCTCCGCCAGAACCTCGATCGTCGCGGTATCGATCGCGATTCTTCGAACCTTGTGGGTCTTGGTATCGCCGACGATCCAGCCCGGCCCGTCGTCATGCTTGACCGACCGCGCAACAGTAAGGGTCCGCCGGTCAAAATCGATGTCGCTCCACCGCAGACCGCACAGCTCCCCGCGACGCAATCCGGTCGTGGCCGACACGAATATGGCGGCGGCGAGGAGCGGCAGATCCCGTGCCCTGGCTTCTTCGATCAGCCCGAGGACCACCTCCGGCGAAGGTGCGCGCACCGGCATGTCGACATGCTTTGGCGGCGTGGCCTTGTCGGTCGCGGCGCGCTCGACGAGGTCCCATTTCTCGGCCTGGTGCAACGCGGTCGAAAGCACTCGGTGCATGTGTCGGATCGTCTGCGCGCTGAGCCCTTCCTTGCGCCACTGTGCGTACGCCCGGTCGAGCCGCTGCGCTGTGAGCTCGTCGAGTGTGATGTCACCGAGATCACGGCGGACTCTGGCGAGCTTGTCCCGATACCCGCGGACCGTCGTCGGCTGCAGGTCGGCTTGGACATGGTCGAGCCACCGGTCGAGCAAGGCGTTGAGGGTGTCAGTCGAGGCGACGGTCGTACCCGTTCGGACTTCGGTGACGAAAGCGGCCAAGGCGTCGTCGGCCATCTTCTTCGTGCCATAGACCGTGCGCGACCTCTGGCGCGCCACGCCGGTCTTGGGGTCGTAGTCGGCGACGACCCGGAGACGCCACACCCCGCGCCTAACCTCTGTCTTCGTGCCTCGCATCGTCGCCACCCTCCCGGCTGGACAAACGTGTCGAGGCGATTCTAGACGCGTTCTAG
>DATLUM010000106.1 GCA_035533095.1 Acidimicrobiales bacterium
CTTCATCTTGGCCAGCTGTGGGATCGTCGGGACAACACCGTGCCGGTAGGGATGGGCTACGGCCGGAGAGTAAGGGTTGAATGCAGTCGAAGCCGCCCCGGCAGAGGCGGTCTGCACGCCGACCAGGCCGAGGGTAGCTAGGCACCCGCCGGCGACCACCGCCGAGAGCCGCCATCTGGACAGATGCGTGGGAGTCATCGTGTCTCCTTTCCCGCGGCCCGCCGGTGACGGCCCGTCGACAATGTTTCCCAAAGAGTACAAACGTGCAATAAGGGCCGAACCTACGGCAAGTCGTAGGCCTAATTTGCCTAACTAGGCTGTAGACCCTTGAAAGCCGCGCAGCGCTAGAGTCGCCTCCAACCTCGCAAAAGGGCCTGAGCAGCAGGGAGTTGGGGGAGGCAGTATGCGGCTTGATTCACGACCGATCCCGAGGCGTCGTTTCCTGGGCTACCTCATAGCAGCGCCGACCCTGGCGGCCGTCGCTCCCCTCGGCCTCGAGTTCCTGTCCGATCCGGCCGGGGCGGTGATCCCCTCGGCACCCGAACCGTCGGAAGAGTACGACCTCAGCGACCTGCTGAACGACGCCGCCATGCCAACGTCGAATCTCATCGCCGTGGTGGTCAACACCGACGGGACCGTGTCGTTTGCGCTTCCGCGTGCGGAGGTGGGACAGGGCATCACGACCGCGGTGGCGATGACAATCGCAGACGAGATGGACCTCGCCCTGCACAAGGTCTCGATCTCGCTCGCCGATGCGCGACCGGAGCTGGTGTGGAACCAGCTGACCGGCGGGTCGAACAGCATGCACTCGCTGTTCACCCCCGTGCGCATAGCAGCCGCGACCGCGAAGGGAGCACTCCTGGAAGCCGCGGCGTTGCAGCTCGGTGAGGTCGTCGATGCTCTAACCGCGAATGACGGCGTCATCACCGCTCCGGACGGCCGGACCCTCACCTACGGCTCGCTGGCGCAGAGCGCTGCCGTCGAGCAGACGACGGCCATCCCGGTGCAGCTGAAGCCGGCCTCCGATTTCACGGTCGTCGGCACCCCGCAAGGTCGCATCGACGCGCTCGACATCGTCACCGGCCGCAAGCAGTTCGCCATGGACCTCGAGATCCCGGGTGCGTTGCCTACGATGGTCCGCCGGCCCCCGACCATCAACGGCACGGTCGGATCAGTCACGAACGTCGAGGAGGTCAAGGCCACCTACCCCGGGGTGACGGACATCGTCGTCGTCCCGACCGGCGTCGCGGTGCGGGCACAGACATTCGGCGAATGCATCGATGCGGTCGACGCCCTGAACGTCACCTGGGTACCGGCCGCCGCGGCCGGCAAGTCGGACGATTCGGTGCTCGCCGAACTGCGCGCCGCCGAACTTCCCTTCAGCGTTACGAGCCTTCCGCTTCTGACGAAGACCATCGACGAGACGTTCACCTTCTACTTCGTGAGCAACAGTCCGCTGGAAACGAACTGTGCCGTCGCGGATGTGACGTCGAGCAAGGCCGAGATCTGGTCAAGCTTCAAATCCCCGATCGTCGCCCAGCAGATCATCGCCCAAGAGCTAGGCCTGTCCCAGGAAGCCGTCACGTGCCACGTGGTTCAGGGCGGTGGTTCATTCGGCCGGCACCTGTTCTGGGACGCCGGGCTCGAGGCAGCGCTGATCTCCAAGGCCATGGGCAAGCCGGTGAAACTGATGTGGCACCGCGCTGACGACTTCCGCCAAGGGCGGATGCACCCGATGGCCACCTCCCACGTACGCGCGTCGTACCTCGGAGGCGACGTCCTCGCATTCGAGCAGCGGCACACCAGCGTCTCGACCGACTTCTCGCACGGGCTTGGCGAGATCCTCTCCGCCGAGGTCACCAAGATCCCCGAGGGGAATACCCTTGCGTACTCGCAGGGCGTCTTCGAGCTCACCCAGGACGTCCCGTACAACTTCGGTGTGACCAACCAGTTGCTCAACGAGGTCGACATGGCCTTCAACACCGGCAGCTGGCGCAACATCTACAGCCCGGACGTCGCGACGGCCACCGAGCTCGTCGTAGACCGTCTGGCAGCGAGAATGGGGCAGGATCCCTACCAGTTCAGGCGGGCGTTCCTGAAGGACTCGCGCCTACTCGCTGTTCTGGACAAGGTCGCTCAGGCCGGCAGCTGGGGGCGGTCGATGCCGAGCCTCACCGCTCAGGGCCTGGGACTGCACAAGGAGTACAAAGGCGCCGTCGCCGCGCTGGTCGAGATCGACTGCGGACCGGATGCAACCGGCCGCACGATCGTCGACGGGTACGGCGGCCCTCGCGTCACCAAGGTAGTGATAGCGGTCGATGTCGGACTGCCGATCAACCCGCTCGGATTGGAAGCGCAGATGATGGGCGGGGCAATGGACGGAATCGCCAAGGCGCTCACCTTCAGCCTGCACATCCAAAACGGGATCCCCCTGGAGGCGAGCTGGGACAACGCGTACTACACGCGCCAGTGGAACGTCCCGTTCGATCTCGAGGTGATCGTGATGCCTCCGACTACGGGCGTCCCCGGCGGTGCCGGCGAGCTAGCCGTAGCGCCAGTGATGGCGGCCGTGGCCTGCGCTTACGCCAGGGCCACCGGGACGATGCCGACCCGCTTCCCGATCAACCACAACCAGCCGCTCGGCTTCACCCCCTACCCGACCGAACCGTCCGTCCCGGTCGAGCCGACAAACGGTCTGACACAGGAGTTCTGACGACATGTCCGACATCGGTTCATACAGCTTCACGGTCAACGGACAGGACGTGACCGTGCAGTGCCCGGGAAGCCTGCGCGTGCTGTGGGTTCTGCGGGACCTGCTCGGGATTCACGGTCCGAAGTACGGGTGCGGTCTCGATGTCTGCAAGGCCTGTACCTGTCACATCGACGGTGAAGCGTTCAATCCCTGCTCGGTGGAGGTCCAAGACGTCGTCGGGCACGAAATCACGACCATCGAGGGCCTGGCGGCGACGGCAGGTGCCCAGCTTCATCCCATCCAGGAGGCCTGGGTCAAGCACGACGTTGCGCAGTGCGGCTACTGCCAGCCGGGACAGATCATGGCGGCAGTCGCTCTCGTCAACCGCGTTCTGGCCGAGCAAGGAGGAGCCGGCCCGGTGAACCTCACCGACGACGACCTCGACACCCTGCGAAACGTGTGCCGGTGCGGGACGTACTACCGGATCAGGGAAGCCATCCGCGACTACGCCGCAAACCTGTGAATCGCCACGGGGCGAGCCGCTGCATCCATCCCTCGGCTTCATCGACCTCCATCGGGTCGCCGACGGCCCTCATCCCGTGCGCAGCCATCAGCCGAGATAGCTCATCGGGATCGGGTCCTCCCGCGGTTGTTGGCTCGTCGCCGGCCCGGGTGGGGCGTCCGACTGCACGGACGAACTGCATGAAGCTGTCGTCGGCGTGGACCTGCAATGCCCATGCCGGCCCGCGCATCACTCGGAAGGTGTGAGGGACCCCGCTCGGGAACGGCACCCACGTCCCACTGCCGGCGACCGTCACCTCGTCGCCGCACCGGACGACCATCGTCCCCTCCAGCACGTAGAAGCTGTCGTCCAACCCTTCGTGGACGTGCAATGGCGGCGAGGCTCCCTCGGGAAGCCACACCTCTGCGACCACCATTGGTTCCCGCGGCGCGCTCAGCTGCCTTATGCGGACGCCGAGGAACGTCCAGTCATCGACCAACCGCGTGGTCATGCCGAGGTCGGGGCGAAGTCGATGACGACGCAGGGTTCGTCACCCACCACCCAGGCGTCGTGGCCAGGGGCCACGACGTGGGCGTCACCGGGGCCGAAGTCCAGCTCGCGCCCGTCGTCCATGCGGACGTGGAAGTGCCCGGAGAGGATGACGCCGGTGTGGGCCACCTGGCAGGAGCTGGTTCCTACTGCGGGGGCGATGTCCGTGGACCACTTCCACCCCGGCTGGAGCACGCCACGGGCGATCGTCGCTCCAGGCAGGTTGACGACCTCGAGAAAGCCATGGTCCGTGGTCCGTCGTTCGTCCGGCGACTGCAGGTTCTTTGCCTCGAGGGTGGCCTTGGTGTCGGCGCTCATGTTGTGTTCCTCCTTGGGATATCCGATGTGACCAATCCTGCGGACGGCATCCGGCGCCCACATCGGGAGGAACACGTAATCCCGAACGCGACTACGTAGTGTCGAGAGAATGCGTTGAACCCAGCCTTCCAGGGGCCAGACGGGCCGCCAGCTCCGTACGGCTACGGGTGCCCGTCTTGCGGAGGAGAGACTCGACGTGCTTCTCGATCGTCCTTGGTGAGAGGTGGAGTGCCGATGCGATCTCTTTGTTCGCCAGCCCGCTTACAAGGAGCCGCAGGACATCCGCCTCCCGGGTGCTGATGCCGAGATCCCGCCAGGGATTGGGGCTGTTTTGCCTGAGCAGCTCGTGGCATCGTTCGGCGAGAGCAGGCAGACCCCGCAATGCGAAACCGTCGGCCGCATCGGTCAGCCAGCGTTGAGCACCGGCCCACCCGCCCTCGAGTGCCACCGGGGCAGCGAGGAAACGCGCCAGGTCCGCCCATCCGTCGCAGTTGGAAAACTCAGCGGCCGCGGCGGCCACCAGTTCGCGGGCACGATGATGGTCACCCCGGCGACCCGCCAGGACCGCCTCCGCATAGTGGATCATCCCCCGGTTGAGGTCGAAGGCGCCCACACCCAGCCGGCGCGCCTCGTCGATCGCCCGTTGGGCCCGTTCGTCGCCCCGGGACGCGAGCACGAGCGGCCACAGCGCCCGCACTGCCGCCGGCTCCGCGTGAGGGAGCCGTCCCAGGATGGCCATTCCGCGGGCGTACGGCTCGATCGAAGCGTCCTCCTCTCCGGCCAACAGCAGTGACATGCCTCGCATGGCCCACGAGAAGCCTTCCAGCATCTTGTCGCCGGGCGCGGCCGTGACGGCCAATGCCGCATATCGCGCCGCCGCCGCCGGATCGGCACGCATACCGGCGCTGCCGGTCAGGTGAGAGAACGCCTTGGCGCGGACCAAGTCGAGTCGTAGGCGCTCGGCGATTTCGATTGCCGAGTGCGCGTGCATATCGCAGGCATCCAGGTCCCAACGACACGTGAACGCTGCAGCCAGCTGCAGATCGAGAATCGCCGCTGTGCTCACGGCGCCCATCTGCTCTGCCGCCTGTCGGGCTTGCAGCAGACGTTCGACGCCGGCGTGGTTGAACAGGTCGATGGTCCCGAGCTCGTGCAGGGCACGCAACCGCCACAAAGGCAGGTCCGCGGCCTCGGCTGTGATCAGCGCGTCCTCGAATGCGCTTCGTGCAGCGGCCAGGTCCACGGGGCGGCGGCTGCGACCGACGATCTCGAAGGCGTGGCAGCGGATGTCAGGTGTTGCGCCTTCGGTGTGAAGGATGGATTCAGCCAGATCCCTGGCGGTCTCGTGGTCGTCCGACGCCATCAAGACGTCCGCCTCGAGAACCGCCGCGCGCGCGGCCGCTCGGGGCGAAAGATCGCTCCCAGCAAGGGACCGGACCTGTTCGAGGTGATGTCGGGCCATCTGCCACCGTGCCGCTGCGACCGCGGCTTGCGCGAGACGGAGATGAACCTCGACTCGAAGCGCCGCCGTCGACGGGTCTGGACCGAGCCGGATCATGAGGCGTCCGCCGACCGCCGCGGCCTCCTCCGATCGTCCGGCCAAGGCCAGTGCCTCGACGAGTTCCAGTTCCGCGTCAGCCTGCTCCGCGGCTCCCTCGAGCAGCTTTGCTGCCCGCTGCAATGTTTCCGCAGCCGTCGCCAGCGCTCCCCATCGGAGCGACTCGCTGCCGGATTCGTGAAGCAACCCTCCCGCACGGCAGCGGTCTCCGGCCCGCAGAGAGAGGTCGATCACGAGGTCCCGTTGATCTGCGCTCAGCTCTCGGTTCGAAACTGCGGCCAGCGCAGCCTCGGCGAGCTGGCGCTGCCGCGGCGGGATGATGGTTCCGAGCACGGCCTCTCTCGTGAGCGCGTGCCGGAAGCGAAGCGCCGTTCCTTGGCTCGACAGCAGCAGGGCATCAACGCCTGCGACCAGTGCCGTGGACACGACCTCGTCCCTATGGCCGGTTATCGGGGCGAGCAGTTCCCAGTCGAAGTGGCGACCGAGTACAGCAGCCGTCTCTATGACGTAGCGGTGTGAAGTCTCCATTTCGTCGAGGCGTGCCCTAACGGTTGCTGTGAACCCCTCGGGCAGCCCGGGGGAGGCGAGGAGCTCCTCGACCAGTAGCGGGACTCCGTCCGAAGCTTCCTGGACGCGGTCGATCACGTCATCTGGCGCTTGAGGCTCGCAGGCGCGCACCATGGCGGCGAGCTGTTCACCGGTGAGCCGGTCCAGCGTCATGAAGACGGCGCCGGAGCGTCCTCGCTGCCGGCGGGCCATGTCGAGCGCTGCTGACGGCGAGCTGTCCCGCATCGTCATCACCAGAAGGACGCGCGAACCGCGGAGGTTGTCCGCCAGGTATTCGAGCACCGACACCGTGTCCGGGTCGGCCCAGTGCAGGTCCTCCAGCACGAGGACGAGCCCATCGGGAGCGATCCGAAGGAGCAGTTGGAGTACTGCCTCACCCCGAAGGCTTGCCGCCTCGTCGCCGGGAGCGACCCGCCCCCGGACGTGCATGGGGAGCACCGGCTCGAGAAGTGGAATCCACCGGGAGACCGCCGGATCGTCGGGGAGTTGGCCATCGCGCAGGAGTTGCAGCAGCGCTTCTGTGAGTGGCCGGTAGGGGGTGGAGGTGGACGACGGGACAGAGCGTCCCGTCGTCACAGTGGCCCCTCGATCACCTGCCCACTGTGCGACCTCCCGGCCGAGACGGGATTTCCCGATTCCCGGCTCCCCGGCGATCACGACCGATCTGGCGTTGCCTCGCAGCGCTGAGTCCAAGGCGTCGCGAAGCGTCGCCAGCTCTGAGTCGCGCCCGACGATCACCGGGCAGAGCCGCTGCCCCATCTCCCTAGTGTGCCGGACGCCGTTGTCTCTCGCACCACATCGGGTTGTGGGGGACGCGCGCGACCCCGTTCAGCTCGTCTGCTCGGCGCGAGGGTTCAACCGTGGGCGGCTGATCACGAGCGTCAGATATGAGCCGGGTCGGCTCAATGCTCAGCTCGGGCAGGTGATGTTCGGATCCGTCGACAGCGTCTTGACCGAGGTGGCGGTCAGCTGAAGCTGAGTGAGGGCGCATGTCTGGGTCGGGCCGGCGACGAGCAGCGCGTTGGCCGGATTGGTCTCCTCGACGAGGTCGTAGATCCCCGGCGCCACATGGCTGATGTCGATGTACTGGTCCGGGGTATCCCACGTGTAGACGTCACCCCATCCCGGCGATATCCCCTCGACCACGTAGGCGCCGCCCGACCCGCTCGATCCCCCGGTCCCGGCGGGAATACCGATGTCAGAGGGCACGTTACAGCCTGGCTGGCCGACGAACTGCCTCGAGCCGTTCGGTCCGGTGGTCCCATACCCGAAGTAGTCGTCGTCGGAGAGGCAGAAGGACTCCTTCAGCCCCGAGCCCACCGCGGTGCCGACCCCGCCATCGGCCGCGACGTTGTAGAGCGTGAAGGAGATCAGGTTCTTGTAGTGGAAGTGGCCGTGCTCGGGGTGGAACTCGCAGCCGCCGCCAGACCTGGTTACCGGCGCTCCGGAGGTAGTGAAGACGACCTGCTGTGTCTGGCATTCACCGGGCGCGAACCCGCTCTGCGGCACCCCCGACCCGCTCGACGTCAACCAGGGGATCTGGACTTCGAGCGCCCCGGCACCGGTGTTGCGCACGTCGCTGGTGAAGCGCAGGCACCGGGTCGTGGGGTTCTCGACGCCCGATGGGGACGGGTTGTCGAGCCCGAACGTTTCGTCGGCGTAGCACGAGTTGGACGTCGGCGCGTTGACCGGGAACGGGAACCCGAGGGGGGTCGAAGCCACCGGTGGGAGCCCGCTGACAGCCAGGTCGTAGGCCGGCACGGCCTGCAACACCGGAAGCTCGAAACAACCGGTCGTGGAGCCGACCGTGGTGTTGCACGACGGCGCCGGCGGGGCCCAGGTCGATCCCGACTCCAGGCGCACTTCGCCGGTGTACGCGGCGTCGGTGTCCTCGGCATAGGTGACGGTGACGACGATCGTGTACGTGCCCGGCACCGGCGAGCTCACTTCGACCGACTGGCCGTTGGCACCGATGCCGTTGCCGGCTGCTACCAGGGAACCACTCGGGTCGTAGACGTAGAGGTCGAACCCGTCGTCGGCATTGAACGTTCCGCCCGGCCCGGTGACGGTGTTCTGCAGCGCCACGAGAAACGTCCCAGAGCTCGCGTTGACGAAGGTGAATTCCTTGCACGGAGCGACGCAGACGGGAGGCACTGGGCTGTCGACCAGAGGCAGCGGGGTGGGGTTGCCCACCGCCCCGGAGAAGTGGAGCGGTGGGTTGGAGCCGCTGAGCGTGCCGATCGCGGCTGCCGGAGTTGGGCTGGGGGGCACGGTCGGGGGACCGACGGGCGGACTCTGAGCTCCAGCCGGCCAGGCGAACAAAGCCACCAGCGCCGCGGCTCCTGCAACGACGATTCCCCCAGCCCTGCGACGCATGAAAGCTTCTCCCTCAGCCGAGTAGCGCCCGAAAGGCGCATTTCCGCCACCAGCGTACCTAGCTGGAAGAGACACGCCCTCTAGGGCTCGGTGCGCATTGAACGGAGCGTCTCGACGGCGGACGGGGAAGTGAGGTCGACGACCGTCCGGATCGGCTTGCAGTCGCCGGTGACCGCGGCAAGCGGCTCGATTCCGGATGCGTCGCCGGCGGTGAGCAGCACGAACCGGGATGCGCCTGCGGATTGCAGCACCGCGGCCTTGGCTATCACCCTCCACAGGTGCTCGGATCGTTTCACTCCCGGCCGGTGGGTGGTGAACCCGCCGGCGACCTCGAACTGCCATGTCCGGCGACGCCCGTCGAGCGCAGTGAACGTGACTTTCACACCGCCGGGTTGCCGCTGGTTCTCACGGACGTCAGCGAAACCCGCCGTCACCAGCAGGTCTCGGGCCAGCTCCTTGGCCGCATATCCCGCAGCCACCGGGTCGCCGGGGGCGTCGGAAGATTCGGCCGGAACCTTTACCTCGATCCTGGTCTCCGCGTCCAGGTGTCGGCGGGCCTCGTCCACCCTGGCTTCGGCGAGCCGCACGTAGGACTCGTCCAGGTCGTAGCCGGCGTAGTGCCTTCCCGTCGTGACCGCCGCGACTGCGGTCGTGCCGGAACCCGCGAACGGGTCGAGCACAAGGTCGCCGCGGTAGGTGTACAGCTGGATAAGCCGCGACGGGAGCTCCACCGGGAAGGGCGCAGGGTGCTTCACCCTTCTCGCGCTTTCCGCTGGTAACTCCCACACGTCGAGCGTGTACTCCATGAAGTCGTCGCGCGTCATGGACCCCTCGGATGGCAGGCCGTGGCGCGCACGGGCCTTTGCCGGCACCGCCCTGTCGAACCGGCCCTTGCTCGCGACGACAACTCGCTCGGTGAGATCACGGAGCACCGGGTTCGCCGGCCGCTGGAAACTCCCCCAGGCGCACGAGCCCGACGAGCCGCGCTGCTTGACCCACACGATCTCGCCGCGAAGAAGCAGCCGCAGGTCGTCCTGCAAGATGGCGATGACGTCGGCCGATAGCGATCGGTAAGGCCGCCTACCGAGATTTGCGACGTTCACCGCGATCCGTCCGCCCGGCTCCAGCTTCCGCGCGCACTCGGCGAACACATCCCGCAACATCTGCAGGTACTCGAGGTAGGTCGCCGGGATCCCGCCCTCCCCCAGACCTTGCTCGTACTCCTTGCCCGCGAAGTAGGGCGGTGACGTCACGACCAGCGCCACCGAGCATTCCGGCACTTCGTCCATGCGGCGGGCGTCGCCGACTATCAGCTTGTCAACCGCCCGGTTGGCCGCGACCTCGGCTTCGGCCGAGACAACAGGTGGCGTGAAACGCCCGTAAAACCCGCTGGCGTCGTGGCCCTCACGCTTCGACACCCCGAACGCCGAGGTGGAGGTCGACCGCCTTGCCATCGAGTTGCTGATCCTAGGTGCCACGCCGACGGCTCTCCCTAAATCGCTGGCGCAGCCGCCGCGGTCCCGGTAGACCGTCAATGCGCGTAAGCGGCCTCTTCGGTACGCACGTCGTCGACCAGATTCCCGAGAGTCAGCTGGATGTCGTCGACGTGATAGCCCCACAGCGGCCCGAGCGACTCCGTGACGACCGGGCGCGTGTCGCCGGCGGTCGCGACGTGGTTCACCTGCAGCCAGGTCGCGCCGGCGGCGCTCTCGCACGACGCGCTGTACAGCCCCGGATAGGTGACCCACGGGGTTCCGACCTTCGGCACGGGCGGCGACGGGTAGTAGGGGTCCAGGGTGCCGGTCCCACCCGCCAGAGCTGCGGGGTCGACGCAAGCAACCTGCTGGCCCGACCGCGCTGTCTGCAGCGACATCAAGCTGACACCTTGTCCTGGGCGCCCGAAGAACGAACCCGCCGGCGGCTCGGACGGGAAGGTGGAGTAGGCGATGACGCAACCGGTTGAAGACTCCGACGTGCACAGAGGCAGGTGCTGAAACGACCCTCCCTCCTGCTTCCCCGCCGCCACCTGCACATTGCCGCCGACGATGATCGCCACGACTGTCCTCGCTCGGAGCGTTGGACTGGGGTCGACCTCGTTGGCCAGAAGGCGGATGAGCATCGCGGCGCCCTGCGAGTGGCCGACGAAGATGATGGGGCGGCCGTCGTTGTAGTTGTGGAGGTAGTCGTTCCAGGTGCCAAGGAGACTCTGGTAGGCGGTGTTCAACGCCGGTAACCCACCCGCGAACAGAGCCGAGAGGGTCACCTGTCGGTACATCGGGGCCCACACGTCGCAGACCTGCGAGAAGCGTTCGGCTTGTATCTTGGCCACCCCCGTCTCGGAGTCCTGGATCGTCAGGTCGGCGTTGGGCCCCTTCTCCGGGCTGACGGTCGGGTAGACGTAGAAGCAGTCGAAACCCGGCCGGACGGCTGGGCTGGCGGGGACCGCTGCACGGGTCCCGCCGGCCGACACCGCTGTCGCGGACAGGTTGCCGGTGCAGGGGTCCGGAGCGACCCCCGGACGGCACAGCCACACCGTGCCCGCGGCGTCGGTCCGTTCCGCGGCGCCGGAGGCAGCCCGCGTCGTGCCGGTAGCAGCGGGGCGGTGCACCGGGGACGAGCAAGCGGCCACGGCAACGATCACGGCCACCAGAGCGAGGCCGGATCGGCAAGGCCGCTTGGGGCGTCGCATCAACGGCGAGTCTGCCACCGCCCCGACGCTGCGAGGCGAGGTTTGGTCTTCCCCACCTAACATCGGCTTCCCACAAGAGAGTTGGTGCTTCACGCGCCCCGGAGGTACTCCTGAAATGGCATCGTCGGGCGGATGGTTCGAGTCGGTCGCTGAAGCGCAGCGGCGCGCCAAGAAGCGCTTGCCGAAGTCTGTCTACGGCGCGCTGATCGCCGGGTCGGAGAAGGGGCTCACCGTCGAGGACAACATTTCCGCCTTCGCGGAGCTGGGTTTCGCGCCGCACGTCGCGGGGTTCTCGGAGAAGCGCGACCTGTCGACCACGGTGATGGGTCAGCCGATCTCCATGCCGGTGCTCATCTCCCCGACCGGGGTCCAGGCCGTCCACCCCGACGGTGAGGTCGCCGTCGCCCGCGCGGCAGCCGCGCGCGGTACGGCGATGGGGCTCAGCTCGTTTGCGAGCAAGCCCGTCGAGGAAGTGATATCCGCCAACCCTCAGACGTTCTTCCAGGTGTACTGGGTGGGCAGCCGCGACGACGTGGCCCGCCGGCTCGAGCGCGCCAAGGCCGCAGGGGCGGTGGGGCTCATCGCCACCCTCGACTGGTCTTTTTCCCACAGCAGGGACTGGGGGAGCCCGCACATCCCCGAGCGCATGACGTTGAAGGAGATGGTGCGCCTCGCGCCCGAGGGGATCGTCCGGCCCAGGTGGCTCGTGTCCTACCTTCGCAGCGGGCGCCTGCCGGACCTCACGGTCCCGAACATGACGTCGCCGGGGGAGAAGCCGCCCACCTTCTTTGGCGCGTACGGGCAGTGGATGCAGACTCCACCGCCGTCGTGGGACGACGTTCGATGGCTGCGCGAAAAGTGGGGCGGCCCGTTCATGTTGAAGGGGATCGTCAGGGTCGACGACGCGAGACGAGCCGCCGACGCCGGCGTGACCGCTATCTCGGTCTCCAACCACGGCGGCAACAACCTCGACGGGACTCCCGCGACGATCCGCACGCTCCCTGCCGTGGCGCAAGCGGTGGGGAACCGGGTCGAGGTGCTCCTCGACGGCGGGATACGGCGCGGCAGCGACGTGGTGAAAGCGGTCGCGCTCGGCGCCAAGGCGGTGATGATCGGCCGGGCCTACCTGTGGGGGCTTGCAGCCAACGGTCAGGCGGGAGTCGAGAACGTGCTCGACGTGCTCAGGAACGGGATCGACTCGGCGCTGCTCGGTCTCGGCAAGAGCTCGATCGGCGAGCTCGGCCCCGGCGACGTGATCGTCCCACCGGGTTTCGAGCGCCGCCTCGGGGACTAGCGAATAAGACAAATCCGGTCATTTACGCCTAACCTTCCCGGCTAGCCGACGGCTGGCCCCGCGGCCGAGACTGGGGAGACCGGACATTGCGTTCACTAGCGAGGAAAAAGAGCGGGCCCCTCCGCCGGGCCGCCTTCTGGGCGGCAATCGGGGGGCTGCTGTCGACGACACTGGCGTTCGCCGCGGTCGCCACCAGCAGCGGTCCCAACGTGCTGCTGGTCGGGTCCTATCAAGGCAGCACCGGCGAGTTCGCCACCATCCAGGAAGCGCTCGCCGTGGCACAGCCCGGCGACTGGATCCTGGTCGGGCCCGGTGACTACAAGACGACTTCGAGCAGCACACCCGCAGGGGATCCGGGCGAGCCATCCGGGGTCCTGATCACCACACCGGACATCCACGTCAGGGGGATGGACCGCAACACCGTTGTCATCGACGGGACCAAGTCGGGACCCCAGTGCAGCAACGCCGCGGGTGACCAGAACGGTCCCCTCAACGGGATCATGGACTACAAGGCAGACAACTCGTGGATCGAGAACCTCACGGTCTGCAACTTCCTCGCCGGCGCCGGCACGACCGGCAACGAGATCTGGTGGAACGGCGGCGACGGAAGCGCACAGGTCGGCGGTTGGGGCTACTGGGGCAATTACCTGAACGCGACGAGCACCTTCTACGACCCCAAGAATCCTGCGACCGCGGCGCAGTACGGGATCTTCTCCAGCAACTGGAATGGCGGCGCGTGGGACCACACCTACGCCAGCAACTTCAACGATTCCGGCTACTACATCGGCGCCTGCCAGAACCAGTGCAACCAGACCGTCGACGACGCCTGGGCGGAGTTCAACGCGCTCGGCTACTCCGGCTCCAACTCCGGGGGAAACCTCGTCGTAGAGAACTCGCAGTTCGATCACAACGAGGACGGCTTCGACACCAACAGCCAAAACGGCGACAACCCTCCCCCGCAGGACGGCGCCTGCCCCAACGGGGGGATAAGCAAGATCACGGGAACCCATTCCTGCTGGGTGTTCATGCACAACTACGTGCACGACAACAACAACCCCAACGTCCCGTCGGCAGGCCTCGCGGCCGCCGGCCCGGTCGGGACGGGGATGTCGTTGTCAGGAGCGCGTGACGACACGATCATGGACAACCTCTTCGTCAACAACGGAGCGTGGGGGACGATCCTCGTCCCCTTCCCCGACAGTGGGCCTCCCTGCAGCGGTGGCACCGACACGCCGGCCGCCTGCATCTTCGACGAGTGGGGCGACGCGGTCATCGGCAACACCTACGAGCACAACGGCTTCTTCGGGAACCCGACCAACGGTGACATCGGCGCCGGCAACCTCGAGCCCGGCCCGACGGACTGCTTCGGGGGCAACGTCGAAGTCGGCGGCGCCGCGGTGACCACCAGCCCGCCGTTGGCGCAGAGCCTGTACCCGTCCTGCACCGGCGCGACCGTCCCACCAGATCTCAACGCACCCTTCCTGCAGCAGGCGGCTTGCGACTCGGAGGCGATCAATATCGGGCCCGTGACCGGCGGCCAGGCGTGCCTGCCGACCGACAACTACCCGCGGCGGACCGAGGTGGAAATGCCCCCGCTGCCCGACGCGTCGTTGTTGCCGAGCATGCCCGATCCGTGCGAGGGCGTGCCGGCGAACGCCTGGTGCCCCGCGACCTGATCGGGCTTGGCTAGACCACTAGCTGGTCCACTGACGCGATCACCTCGAAGCCGTCGCGGACACGGAGCCAGTCGCGGTTGGCGCGATGGAGGCCGTCCGAGCCGTCGTAGCGGTTGAGGAACACGGTCACGGGAATCGGCGCGAGCGCCCAGACGGACAGGCGCACCGCGTTGATGGTGCCGAGACCTGCATCGGCGACGAGCAGCACACGGTCGGCCTTCAACGCTCGGGCGAGGTCAGTGGCGTCGCCGTCGGCCGCCTGCGGTGAAGCCACGCCGCCGGCGGCCTCGACTATTCCGAGGTCGACGTCGCTCGCCGGCCAACTCCTGTCCACCTCCGCTATGAGGTCCTCGAGCGACGGCGGTTCCAGACCCAGCTCGGCCGCGGCCATCGGCGGCGCCATCGGCACGGGGTACCAGCGGTGCGGCGGGCAGACCAGCTCGGGGGCCTCGCTGCTGGCGGCGCCAAGCACGTGGGCATCGGTCATGTCGTCGCCGGCGGCGAAGGACTGCGCCGGCTTGCGCACCGCCACCGTGAGACGTTGTGCTCTGATCGCGCTTGCGAGGCGTGCTGCCACCCAGGTCTTGCCCACCTCGGTGCCGGTTCCGGTGACGACGACGATCCGTCTGGGCCTCATGTCAGGGAGGTCGCGAGGTTGTCGAGCGCAGCACCCAGTCTCCGCACGTCCGACATGGCGTGTGCCGCGGACAGGGCGACCCGTAGGCGGCTGGTCCCGGGCGGGACCGTGGGTGGCCTTATCGCTGGGACGAGGAGGCCCTCTTCCAGCAGCCGGTTCGATGCACCGACCGCTGCTTCCTCCGACCCGAGGACTACAGCGATGATCGGCGAGGCATGGCCGGACCGGACCGCGTCGACGTTGCGGCGCAAGGCGGCGCGCAGATCGCGTCCTTCTCCCGATTGGCACACCGACACGGCGGCCAGGGCCGCCGCCGCGCTTGCGGGAGCGAGGGCCGTCGTGAAGATGAACGGCCGCGCGCGATTGACCAGAAGATGCACCCAGCGACGCGTCCCGACGACGTAGCCGCCCTGGGATCCGAGCGCTTTGGACAGGGTTCCGACCCGCAGGCAGTCGGCGTCGGGATGGACGGGTTCTGCTTCGAAGACAGCGTGTGCGTCGTCAAGCACGAGAAGTGCTCCGTGGCGGGCGCACATCTCTGAGAGACCTTGAACCGGGGCGAGATCACCGTCCATCGAGAACACCGTGTCGGAGACCACGAGCACTCTCCCGCCGGCGCTCCTGACGAGCTCGGCGGCGTGATCGACGTCGCGGTGGCGGTACACGGTCACCTCGGCGCGCGACAGGCGCGCACCGTCGATGATCGACGCGTGGTTCAGCTCGTCGGACACGATCCGGGTGCCACCGCCGAGCGCCGCGAGCACGGCGATGTTCGCTTGGTAGCCCGTCGGGAAGACCAAGGCCGCCTCGGCGGCGCGCCATGAGGCGAGAGCCTCCTCCAACTCCTCGTGAACGGGCCGGCTGCCCACGACGAGCCTGGACGCGCCGGCGCCGGCGCCCCACCGTGCGACGGCGTGCTGCGCCGCGGAGATCACGGCTGGGTGGAGCGAGAGACCGAGGTAGTCGTTGGATGCGAAGGACACGGCGTGCGAGCCGTCCGGAAGCTTGAAGTTCGGGCTGCCGCCGTCGAGAGTCCGCAGCTCGCGCCACCGCCCCGCGCGACGGATGGACGAAGTTTCGGCGTCGAGCCAGCGCGCCCACTCGCCGCCGGGGTTCAGGATCTGCATACGGTCTCGATCGCGGACTCGACAACATCCGCGATCCGATCGATCTCGTCGGCGGTCGAGGTGAGTATCGGCATCACCACCACGACGTCGCCGAGCGGCCGGAGGAGAACACCGGCGTCGACCGCCGCCGCACATACCCGCCTCCCCCACCGCAGGCCGGGTTTCGGCGGCGCCAGCTCGACGCCGGCCATGAGCCCGCACGTCCTCACGTCCGCGACACCAGGGTGACCGCTCAGTGTTCGGAGCCGCTTCGCCAGTTGGGCTCCGCGCTGCTCGACGTTGTCGAGGACGTGCCATTCACTCAAGAGCCCGAGATGGCGCAAGCCGACGGCCGCGGCGAGCGCGTTGCCTCCGAAACTGTGCCCGTGATAGAGCGCCTCGGGACCGAGGTCCTCGCCCAGGAAGGCGTCGGCGACTCGCCCCGACGCAACTGTCGCGCTCATCGGCAGGTAACCGCCGGTGAGCCCCTTGCCCATGCACAGGATGTCCGGCCGGACGCCGCACGCATCCGACGCGAACAACGAGCCTGTGCGGCCGAAGCCGGTGGCCACCTCGTCGCATACAAGGAGTACGCCGGCTTCCCTGCAGGCACCGGCCAGGCGGCGCACGTCGCCCGGTTCGGCGACATGCATACCGGCGGCACCCTGAACGAGCGGCTCGACGACCAAGGCAGCGAGCGAGCCCGCGTGCTCCTCCAGGGCGGCGAGCGACTGATCGAGCCACTCGTCGCACCTGTAACCGGGTGTTCGCACGACACCGGGAAAACGAAGCGGGTCGAACAGGTCGGTGCCGAATCCTCCGTCCCCGAGCGAGAGCGAGCCGACGGTGTCGCCGTGGTACGCGTCCCCCAGGACGAGATACCGGGTCCTCGTGGTAACGCCCTGGTTCCACCAGAACTGGAAGGCGATCTTCAGGGCCTGCTCGACGGCGGCGGCCCCGTCCGACGCGAAGAGGAACCGGGGATCGTCCACGGGTACCACGCCGGCAAGCGCTTCCGCGAGTTCCACGACGACTGTGTTGCCGTTGCCCAACAGGGTCGAGTGGGCGACCTTGCCCGCCTGCATCGTGAGAGCGGCGTCGAGTTCGGGCACCCGGTGCCCCAGCGTGGTGACCCACAGGCTGGAGATGGCGTCGAGGTAACGCCGCCCGGCGACGTCGATCAGCTCGCGGCCTTCTGCTCGCTCGACGATGACAGGGCGGTTGCCGGCGTACGCGGCCATCTGCGTGAAGCCGTGCCACACCCTGGCCTGGTCGCGCCGGATCCAATCCGCCGCGGGGTCCGTCTGCACCGCGTCACGGTAGCCCGGGTGCGCAGAGGCGGCCCAACGCTGGGGGCAGCGCCTCCCTCAGGCTCGTATCCCTGCGTTACCCGCTGCCGCGAGGTTCAACCAAGCGAGCCCGTCAGCGCGAGGGGTTGGCTCCATACCACGCGTACGTGCTGCCGATGTGTGCCGAGGGCGGCCCGAGAAGCCATGTGAGGAAGGACAACACCTGCGCGGGGTACGCGCAGGCTCCCGGTACGGCCAAGACGGATCGGACGTGCCAGGCTCGCCATTCCGTCGCAATCGTCGCCCGTGTGGTGGGGGATTCGTCGGGAGCGCTTCCCGAGGCCAGGTAGGTGAAGACCTCCGCTGTGGTGCTGTCGTAGGTGTAGCCGAGCAGCGTGCTGTAAGCCACTCGTCGCCCTCGGCCCTGCGGCACGAAGAAGGAACCGCCCGGCATCTTGAACCGGATATCCGAATCCGCCTGCCAGAGGATGGGGTCCGGGTAGGTGCCCGAGGGGAACGGGAACACGACCGCCACGCTGCCCTCCGGCACAGGTTGGGAGGCAGCACTGAAACCCGCCGGCGTGGCGTCAGGGCCGACGCCTGAGACCAGCCCTGCAGGGAGGAGCGGCAAGAGAGCGACCAACGCCATCGCGCAGACTCCGGCCGTCGACTTGGCGGAACCGACCCCGCGTTCGACCCAACGCCGGTGGATTCCGTCCATCAGCAGCGCGCCCACGATTGCAGCAAACAAGGTGACCTGCAGCGCGAAACGCGCGGGGATCAGGTTCTCGAGCAGCGGGAGTTTGCTCAGAAGGGCCTCCGGGAGCGGGATCCTGCCAACCGCTCCGCCCGCCCCGTTGAAGGCGGGAGACGATCGAATGGCCAGAGCGCCGCCCAACGAGAGGATGAAGGCGACCACTCCCGCCAGCCCCGCGACCAGCACCGCCTTGTCCCGCCTTCGCCAGAAGATGCCTGCCAGGAGCATGACGATGAGGGGCAGGCCGAGATAGCTGCCGTTCTCCACGGGGCTGCTCGCGAAACGGTCCGCCGTCGCTCGCCACGACGGGACGGACAAGAGCTGCAGGCTGTCCGGCACGAACGGCGCCAGCAGGTTCGACCTGTAGGTCTGAGCCACCAGTTGCACGGGGCCGGCGACATGGGCTGGCCCTCTGGCCATGAAGAGAACCGGCCACACGAGCAGAACAGCTGCCGTGACCGTCCCCACGCCTATGCCCCTGACGACGTGAGCAAGCCGCGGGTGTACCTCCGCGGGTGACACGAGCGCGGCAATGATGATTGCAGCCGCGGACATCAGCACCGTTTCGAGAAGGACCTCGCTGGACACGAAGAACTGCGCGACCACGAGCAGCCCTAACCCCAATCCCCATCGCCAGGCGCGACCCTGCTGGCGGATGGTCAGCTCATAGACGCAGAGCACTATGAGCGGCACCAGTGCAGCGAAGGACAGGTTCACGTGGCCGAACCCGTGCGCGATCTCCTCGGGACCGAAGCCGTAGAGGAGGCCGCCTGCGAACGCCGCGGGACGCCAGCCGACCACGCGCCGGATGAGCAGGTAAGCGGTGGCGGCGGACAACGGCAGGGCGAGCGTGAGGCTCAGGTTGAAAGCTGCGATCGGTCCGAACAGCACTGTGATCGGGCTGAACACGAGACTGAGAAGGGGCGCCCCGGCGTTGAGCAGGACGTTGACTCCCCCCGGATAGTTGGCGTAATCGGAGTACAGGAGGTTGTGCCCGCCGGACACGGCCCGGACTGTCCACTGGTCGAACCACACGTTGCGCCACTGGTCCCCTCCCACCGGCATGTGGGTCGCGCCGCCGGCGGTCCAGATCGGCGCGAAGACGATGAACCCGAGCACGAGGTACACGGCGACGGCCGCAAGGTCGCCGGTCCAGGCCCGACGTGTGGCCGCCGGGTCGAGTGTGTCTGCCGGTCCTGTGGGTTCGCGCCGCCCCTCCGCGACTGCCGAACCCACCCCTCAGGTCCTGTAGGTCCGCGGGGCGCGATACGAAGCGCCGACGACGGGCCTACCGGTCCTTGACGTCCACCGCCACTGCACTGAGATCCGCCCCGGCACGCCGAGCTTGTATTGCTTCGGAACCGAATGCTGCCAGTCCGCTTGGCATCGACCACCCATCACCAACAGGTCCCCGGGGCCGGGTTCCACGACGTGACCCTCCGATTCCCCGCCGGCGAAGCCGTCGCGGAACGGGCGCAGAGCGAACGGCCTCGGGCCGCCCAGGGTGAGAATGGCGACGATGGTGTCATCGAGGTACCTCAGGTCGCGATCGCGGTGGAATGCCATCCCGTCGCGACCGTCGCGGTAGTAGGCCATCCCCCCGCCGCTCAACGTCACACCGTAGTGACGCATGAGTCGGCGCCGCGCTTCAGCCAGGGCCTCCCCCGCAGGTCCCGGAATGTCGCGCGCCCCCGCCCCCAGCCGCGGCTCGTCGACCCACTTCTCGTACCGGAAGACCCTTCCCATCCGCCACGGCGCATTCGCGACCACCTGTTCGAAGAGGCGATCGCCGTCCGGCAGCCACCCTTTGCCCAGGTCGACCCACGATCCACCACCGAGATCTACCCGCTTCACCGTTTGGGTGAACACCGTCATCGGCGTCGAGGCTAGAGCATCGCCGTTCTGGCGGCACCGCTAAGGCAGGCTGGAAGCGATGCCTGCCACGGATGAGCGAATCCCGCCATTGCCGGGACCGCTGCTGCGCGTCGCGGCGGACTACGCCTGGCGGCTGGTAGTCGTCGGGTTCGTCTTCTACTACGGGGTGGGGCTCCTGGGCCGCCTGGCGCTGATCGCGATCCCGTTCCTCGTCTCGCTTCTGGTGACAGCGCTGCTCAGGCCGGTTTTCAACTTCTTCGTCCGCCATGGAGCGGGGCGGGGTACGGGGACGCTCGCGACGGTCGCCGGGTCGTTCATCCTGCTGGGGGGTCTCATGACGCTCGTCGTGATCCGTGCCGCCGAGCAGGCCCCCCAGCTCGGCAACGAGATCAACTCGCTGATCCCTCACGTCAAGCACTGGCTCATCCACGGGCCGTTGCACCTGAACCCGAAGTCGGTCAACAACCTGTCGACGACGATCACCCAGGACATCACCAAGAATTCCTCTGCTATCGCGTCCACCGCGCTGTCGACGACGAAGTCGGTCCTCGACGTCGCAGGGGGCTTCCTGCTGGTGGTGTTCTCGACCATCTTCCTGCTCTACGACGGCGAGCGGGTTTGGAGGTTCAGCCTCCTCGCCGTTCCTTCCGCTTTCCGTGACCGGATGGACGCGGGCGGCAGGGCTGCCTGGGTCACGCTGAGCCACTACGTCAGAGGCACGCTGGTCGTAGCGGCATTCCATGGCACCGTGATGGCGATAGCGCTGACGTTGCTCGGAGTCCCCCTTGCCTTCCCGCTCGCGGTCGTGATCGGCCTCGGGAGCTTCGTGCCCCTCGTGGGAGCGATCCTGACGGGCATTCTCGCCGTCGGCGTAGCCGGCCTGAGCAGAGGCTTGGTGGCGGCGATCATCGTCGTGGCGGTGCTTCTCATCGACGGCCAGATCGAGGGGCACCTGCTGCAGCCGTTCGTGGTCGGTCGTTACGTACGGGTACACCCGCTGGCCGTGGTGCTGGCGCTGGGTGCCGGCGGCCTCCTCTTCGGGATCTTCGGTGCCATCGTGGCGGTCCCGATCGTCGCCTGCCTCAACAGCGGCATCAAGGCCGCCAGAAGTGCGCCGCCGGAGCCTTCAGTACCGGAGGAGACCACCCCGGCGGCCGGCGACGGCCGCGATCAGCCCGAGGGACGAGGCGGGATTCCACCCGGGGGTGGATGACTCCGGGCGGTCACGCCCGTAGCCTCGAAGTGTGGCGAGCGACGACGAGTTCCGCAGGGTCGCCGAGGAGATCAGGGCCCTGGCCAGGTCCCTCGCGCGCGACTTCAGGGACGCCGTCGACCAGTCGCGGGCCGGAGGCAGCCGGGCGGGCGAGGCGGTCCGCCACGGCCTGAAGGATGTGGCGGACGAGGCGCGCCGCGGTGTGCACGGCACGATCGCCGGCTTCCAGCCGCGCCCGCGGTCGCACAGGTCCCGCCATCGCGGGTGGTACCCGCCGGCCCCCCCGGGCGGTGATGCCCGGTACGGCGGGCCGCCGCACCGGCCCCGACAGCGCAGCCGCCACCGATCGAGCGGCCGGAGACGGCGCGGCCTCCCGCCGGTCCGCCACCGCTGGGATGCCACGACCGTCATCGGAACGCTGGCGGTCGTCTTCGGAGTCGCATGGCTGCTCGACGCGGTCCACGCCGCCCACATCTCTGCGGAAGGAGCCGTCGCCGCCGGGCTGATGGTTCTCGGCGCGGCGATGATCGTCACCGGCAGGACCGACTGGAGCCTGAGCCGGCGCTCGTGGCCCGTCTTCGCCGGGGCGGCCCTGATACTCGTGCTCGTAGCCACATCGAACACGTTCGGTGTGGGGTCGGGCACGAGCGGGCTGTCGTTTGGCAACAAGGTGGTCCCGGTCTTCCAGTCGGGGCAGACGGTGCAGAACGGCTTCGGCAACCTCACGGTCGACGCATCGAGACTCACCGCCGGGCAGAAGGTCACCGTGGAGAACATCGTCGGCAACATCCACGTGACCCTCCCCCATGGCCTTCCCGCCCGCATCGACGCCAGGATCCTCGCCGGCGTGATCTGCATCGACGGGCGCGATGTCGGCAACGGCGCGGGCGCGTCAGCCCACGAGGTCCTTCCTGGAGCGCCCGGCGTCGCTCCGGTGATCGTCGACGTGCACGAAGCGTCCGGCCGGATACTCGTCGGTCCGGGGGGGTGCAGCAAGTGAGCACCGCCACGGTGCAGCCCGCCCCCCAGCCTGCTGCCTCTCCAGCCCTCCCGGACCCTGGCGTCGCTACCTACCAGTACAGGACGTCACGCGTGGCGGTCGGAATGTTCTTCCTGCTGCTCGGCGCTGCGTTCCTGCTCGACAGCGCCGGCGTCTTCCGTGTGACGGCGGCTCTTTTCTGGCCGTTGTTCGTCATATCGGTCGGCGCCGGCCTGCTGATCCACAGGGCGCGGCGGCTGCAGGTCGAGGAGGACCGCAGCGCCCAGCTCGCCGTCGCCGAAGAGCGCGTGCGGATCGCCCGCGAGCTCCACGACATCGTCGCCCACGGCGTCTCCTTGATGACCATCCAGATCGCAGCTGCCCGCAGGGTTGCCGCGACCAAGCCCGAAACGGCAACGGAGTCCCTGGAAGCCGCGGAGCAGACCGGCAGGCAGACCCTCACGGAGCTGGAGGGGATGCTCGCGGTCCTCCGCGGCGCCGACGCGTCGATAGGCGCGGCAGCGGCTGGAAGCGGCCAGGCGGCGGCCGGACCCGATTATTCGCGGACGCCGCTTCCGCGCATCGCCGACATCCAGTCCCTCGTCGACTCGGTCCGTCAGGCAGGGCGCGAGATCCGGTTCCAGACGCTCGGCGAACCTCACCAACTCGCGGCGAGCGTCGACATGATCGTCTACCGGGTCCTGCAGGAGGCGCTCACCAACGCGGTCCGCTACGCCGGCGATGCGCCGATCGACGTACAGCTCATTTTCGCACCCACCGCGGTCACGGTCTTCGTCGACGACGAGGGCCCCGGAGCCGGAGCCGTGTCCCGCCACGCCGGCGGCCCCGCCGCCGGGCACGGGCTCGCCGGCATGCAGGAGCGTCTCACCGCAGTGGGGGGCATCCTGGAAGCCGGTCCTCGCAAGCCGGGTCCCGGCTGGCGCGTGTACGCCACCATCCCCGCCATCCCCGTCAGCTAGCCCCAGACGACGGCTCCTGCCGAGCGCCGGGATCGAACGTCGAGGGCAGGGCATGGCCTCGCCCTGTACGCCCATCACGGCAGCGGTTGGCGGCTTGGGCGAGACTGGGGGCGTGATCCGGCTCCTCCTGGCTGACGACGAGGCGATGGTGCGCAAGGGCCTGCGGCTCGTGCTCGAGACCGAGGACGACCTGCAGGTCGTCGGCGAGGCCTCGGACGGCTACGAGGCGATCGAAGAGGCGAGGCGGCTTCGCCCCGACGTGGTCCTGATGGACGTCCGCATGCCGCGCATGGATGGCGTCGAAGCGTGCCGGCGCCTGGTCGAGGACAGCGGCACCAAGGTGGTCGTGCTGACCACATTCGACCTCGACGAGCACCTTTTCGCGGCTGTACGCGCCGGCGCCAGCGGCTTCCTGCTGAAAGCGTCGCCACCTGAGGAGTTGGTCAACGCCATCCGGGCGGCCCACGCCGGAAACGCCCTCGTGGAGCCGAAGATGACCAAGCGGCTCCTGGAGGAGTTCGCGCGCAGGCCGGACTCCGTCCCACCCGGACGGATCCCCGACCGCTTCGCCGAGCTGACCGAGCGGGAGGTCGACGTGCTTCGCGAGGTGGTGAGCGGCGCCAGCAACGCGGAGATCGCCGAGCGGCTCTACATCAGCGAGACCACGGTGAAGACACACGTGAACCACATCCTGAGCAAGTTGGGGGTGCGCGACCGGATACAGGCGGTGGTCCTCGCGTACGACCATGGTCTCGTTGAACCTGGCGCCGGCCGCTAGACCGAATCCCCCGACAGATGGAGGCCGGAATCGCTCTCAGGGACGATGACCTCGACGGGGACGGTCTTTATCCTTGGTTGCACAAGGAGGACAGAGATGCACAGCTTCGACAGCGGCCCCCTGGGTGCGCAGTTCCACGAGGTGACCGGAGGTGGGGACGACCCTGAGCGCCACAGCGCCTTCAGCCTGATCGCGCTGATCGCAGTGGTGGCCGTACTGGCCGTTATGGCGCTCGGTCTCGTCTTCTTGGTTCTCGGTTTCGTGGCGAGCATCGCCGGGGCCATCCTCAAGATCGTGATCCTGGCTGCGGTGGCAGCGTTCATCTGGAAGCGGGTCATGCGCCGTTGTCACTGAGTGCACCGCTGGTACCGGAATTCCCTTGTGAAATAAGGGCGGGCAGGCCTTGACACGCCCCCGCCCGGGTCGTTGAATGGGGTGAACGCACAACGGGAAGCTGGCCGCTGGACGGACCCCGCCAGGGGCCGGCGGACAAGAGGGAAAGGAGGGCTCGTGGGAACATGGAGCTCGTCCGAGGAGGACGGTCCGCCCCGTTAGATCGGGGCTCGGAGCCTTCGAGCCCGAGCCCGTAAAGGAGCCGTCGCGATTTGCGGCCCCTCGACTTGGCCGGCCCTATGGCCGGGTGTCGTTTTGGCGTCACCCGGGACGAGGCGGTCCCACAACGGAGAGCGGTGCCGCAGGCCGTCGATGGATGAAGGCGGCGCAGGGAACACCCACAGGGGGTGTGCCTGCGCCGCTTTCGCGCGTGCGACGATGGTCCGGTGACAGACCGGCTGCCCGAGCCTCGCTTGCCCGGGAACGCCGTGGAACGCCGCCGGGGGGTGGAGCTGACGCCGGCAGAGCGCCAGGTGCGCCGGCGTAACCGGAAGCTGATGGCATGGGTGGCCGTGCCGGGCGTGCTGCTCGGGGTCGCCGCTCTCGCGGCGTCGCTCCTCGTCAGCGGCGGCGCGCCCGCGCCGAGCCCGCTGAGCGTGCCCGCCGGCTACCAGGCGGTCAACGACGGGGTCTTCGCCTACTCGGTCCCTCGCGCCTGGTCCAAGAACCTCGCCTACTCGGACGACACCGGAGACCTCGACTACTCGGGCAGCGACGGCTGGGCCGGCGAGTATCTCGGCGCCCGCAGCTCGGCACCTGGCGAGGGTGAGAGACCACCGGCGTCGTTTGCCGATTTCGGGGAGACCCGCCCGACCGCCTACACGATCGGCCCAGCGCAGAAGATCAACGTCGCGGGTGCCACCGTCGCATACCGCTACGAGATCACGCGGCCCGGCGGTTTCACCGCGGTGGCCATAAATGCCTGGCAGTCGTCGTCCGGAGCCGAGATCTGGCTCCTCGTTCACGCACCGGAGGCGGTGACCACCACGATCGTCTCGACCCTCAGGGCGGGCTAGGGAACCGCGTAGGCGAAGATCGGCATCCCGTTGTACTCCATCGAGTGGTCCGGCCGGAACGGGCCGTTGATTATGACGTTGAAGTAGCCCGTCGGGGCCGGCCCCGCGTCGCCTTCGATGGTGTCGATCGAACCGTCCGGCCACACCTGCGCGACCACCCCGACGTGCTCGGCGGTGTCAACGTTCCACGGGCCGGTTCCGTACAGGACCAGATCTCCCGGGCTCGGCCGTGCGGACGGCGCCAGGACCGCCGTGTGGCTGGCAGCCCAGGTGTAGATGTCCCCGACGAAGGCATAGGTCGGGACGGCCACGCCGGCGCGCTGCCACACCCAGGTGGCGAATAGCGCGCACCAGGCCTCGCACGGCCCGTAGGGGTTGCAGAAGTAGCCGCTCACCGGATCGCCCTGGATCTGGCTCGTCGCGACCGAGACGATCGCTCCACCGCCACCAGGGTGCGCGAAGTCCGTCGGGAAGGCATCGGGCTCGAGCAGCCAGTAGCCCTTGCCGCTGGGTGTCGCTGCGATGGCCGAGATCGGCTCCACACGGGGCGTCCCGAGGTTGTTGCCGTAGAAGACGGCGTCGCCCTCGGTGTAAATGGCGCCGTTGGCGTTGGCGATCCAGTACCCCTTGCCGTCGCTGGTGGCGGCCATGCCGGTCGCCCACCCAGAGATGCCCTTGGCAGCGGGGGTCCCCTCGAACGGCGCGTCACCGAAGTTGAAGATGCCGCCGTCGCCGCCGACCATCCAGTAGCCGTCGCCGTCGGCCGTGGCAGCCATTCCCACGATCGGCGAGTTGAGTTTGACGGCGCCTTCGGACCCGAAGAACCTGGCGTCCCCGAAGTTGAAGATGCCACCGTCTGCGGCCACCAACCAGTACCCGTTGCCGGTCGGCGTGGAGGCGATTCCGACGATCGGCGAGTTGAGGTGCTGCCCGCCCATCGAGCCGAAGTACTTGGCGTCTCCGTAGTTGAAGACACCCCCGTCGGTGGCAACCAGCCAGTAGCCGCCGCCGTCGGGAGTCCCGACCATTCCGATCATCGGCGCGTAAAGGTCGACTGAACCAGCGGACCCGTAGAAACCGGCTCCTCCATAGTTGAATACACCGCCGTCCGCCGCGACGAGCCAGTACCCCGATCCTCCGCGGTTCGCTGCCATGCCGACTACGGGGGCCGATAGGTGCGTGTTCGTCGGTGAACCGGCGAACACGGCGTCGCCGTAGTTGAGCACGCCGGCGTCCGCGTACGCCGCCCGCTCGACACCGCCGAGGTGCGCCGCCGGTTGGCTCGGGGAAAGACCCCAGGCCGCGAACCCCGCTGCCGCGGCCAGGCCGGCCGCTCTGCGACATACACGTCCAACAAGACCTTTCATTACGCCCCTCCTGGGCGAGTGGCGCCCACGAGCACCTCGCCACCCCACCTGCTGCCTGGAATGATAGGGAACCGATCCAGCCGGACCAAGGCACCCGTGTGAGGCGCGTCGACCATCTCCCCCGCGGGGTTGACGACGATGCCCACGTGCGTCACATCAGACGTGCTGGCACCGAAGAAAACGAGGTCGCCCGGCTCGAGCGCGTCACCGGGGAGCAGTTGCGGCCCGGCGTCGTACTGATCCTGCGCGACGCGGGGGATGGTCACGCCCGCGGCGCTCCACGCCGCTTGCGCGAGACCCGAGCAGTCGAAGCCCACCCCGGCCCGCTCCCCGCCCCACTGGTAGGGGGTTCCGATCTGGGCGTCCGCGTACGCGACGGCCGCCAGACCTTCGAGCGAGCCCGACCCACGGGGCCCTTCGGCCGCAGAAACCTCCGCGCATCGCGCCGCGTCCGCCGTGTCCTGCTGCACCCGCACTGATGACGTATCGGCAGTGGGCGCAGGAACCTCAAGTGGTGCCGTCTCACAACCGGCCTGGCTTGCCCGGTCCCCGAGCCCGAGGAGCGAAGCGCCCGCCGTGCCGGCGATCAGCACGGGGAGCATGATGGGCATGGCAACAGCGACAGCACAGGTCATTAGGATTGCTTTCATAGTATTTCGTGTTATAGCAGCTGGGCGGCGTCGCCCGCTCGCCCCGGTACGCTCGCGGGTCTCGAACCGACAGATGGAGGTCACTTGAGGTCAGCGGTTGCGGACTACGAGGTGGTGGAGGACCTCGGCCGCGGGAGGTACGCCGCCCGGGCTCCGGCGCGGCTCCGTGGCGCCGGTGGTGGCGCAGCGCCGTCGCGGGTGACCGTCATGGAGCTGTCCGTCGGTTCGGACCAGTGGGCGGAGCTGACCTCCGCTCTGAGCCGGTTCGCCGTGGTCGACTCACCGCAGCTTCTCCGGCTCTACGAGGTCGGGCCCGACATGGACGGCGCCGGCGCCGGCGTGTACCTGGTCACGGAGGAGATCACGGGCGGAACCCTCGCCCATGCCGCCCGCGCGATGGGCCTGAGGGAGAAGATCCGGGCCGTCGCGGACGCCGCGCGCGGAGCCCACGCTCTGCACGAATCCGGGACAGCGCACGGAGCGATCGACCCCTCGGTGATCTACATGGTCGGGCGAGGACCCGTCCTCGGGCCGGGGACGGGCAGGCACGGGGGCAGGGTCGTCGTGATGCGCGATTGGCGGGACCTGTCGCTTCTCGACCCGGACCTTCTGCGAGGTCAGGCGCCGTCCCGATCAAGCGATATCTGGGCTCTCGCCGCCTCCCTCTACGCGCTCGTGGGGCCCGCCCCGCTGTATCCGGCGATGGTCGACGACCAGCCGGTGACAGCGGTGCAGCGGGTGATGTTCAGTCACCCCGAGGTGAGCCCCTCGACGCCGGGCGGCCTCGCGGACGTGCTCGGCCGGTGCTTCGACGCAGACCCTGCGCTTCGTCCCCAAACAGCCGCCGAGCTGGCCGAGGAACTTCTCGCGTGCGAGGGGGCCCGATGATCGAGCGGGTGGAGGTACTCCCCGGCGAGGGGACCGTGATCCGTTACGGGGAGGTCGTCGCATGGGCGGCCCCGTCGGCATCGCCCGCCCTGATCAGCTTTCTCGCCCAGTCGGCCCGGAACCTCGCGGCCTCGGCGCGAGGCGGCCGCCAGATCGCCGATCACATCGCGGGTGTGCTGGGCGAGCGCGACCCCGAACCGCGGGTCGCGTTCGCGGTGGTGGGACCGGATGGCGGAGGGTGGGCGTCGTTGATGCACGGGCCGGTACAGGCCTGGGACGGCAACCGCTGGTTGGCTCCCACTCCGGTACCAGGCTGGTTGCGCGAAAGCCTCGACCCGCACCCGGCGGTGACGGTCAGTTACGCGGGCAGCCACGTTCCGGCGCTCGACCCCGACGGCATGTGGGATTTCGAGGGGGGCGTCGTGCGAGGGGGAGGTTTCGTCCTCGTGCCTGGCAGCCGCGGTCACCGGGGCGGGCCGGCCGAGCCCGGCCAGGTGGAGTCCGGCCAGGTTGAGCCCGGCCTTTTGGAGCCGTTCCCTGGTGGGCACGGTCAGAGCGCCGGCGCGACGGTCGACCCCGAGGCGACAGGCATCCTGGAAGTTCCCGATCCGACCTCGGTGCTGCCGGCGTCCCCGCCGACGTCGATGCTCGAAGCGGTGGGCAGCGGGCCGCAACCGGTGTCCCCGGATCCTGCGGCGACTGCAGGGGAGGCGTTGCACGAACCCTCCGGGGCGCCCGGACAGCCGGCCAGGCCACCCGGGTCCATCGACCTGGCACGCTCCGCGGAGGCGCTCGGCGCGTCCAGCGAGCCGTTGCCCGTGGGCGTCGGGCCTGACCGGCCAGTCGCCGGCGCTGCCGTGGTCGCCGGTGCCCTCTGCGAGAGAGGCCACCTGAACCGCCCGGGGATGCCAGCCTGCGTCCGTTGCGGTTCGTCGTTGCCGCAGGACGTCCCCTACACCGTGACCGGGACCAGGCCCGGGCTCGGCTGCCTGGTCGTCGACGACGGGAGCGTTTGGCGCCTCGACTGCCCTTACCTGGTTGGCTCCGAGCCTTCGGGCGACCCGACGGTGAGCGGGGGGATGGCGAGGCCGCTGCCGCTCACAGGTGACGGTGTCGCACCGAGCCACGCCGACATCACGCTCAAGGACTGGGACGTCCAGGTAATAGACCGCTCCTCAGCGAACGGCACCTGGGTACACGAGCCGGGGGCGGCCGCATGGAGCCGCCTGGCACCCTACGAGGCGCGCACGTTGCGACCCGGTACGCACATCGCCTTCGGGCAGCGGGTCGTCACGTTCGTCACTCCGTGGGTGCCGGGAGACGGCCGGGCGCACTGAGCCGCGTTCTTCTGCTCAGGGAATTCTGCCAACGTCTTCAGGACGCTCGGGACCTGTACTGAGGGCAGTAGTTGTCGGCAGCAGACGAGATGACAGCACCTAGATCCTGCGAGGGAAGAGGGTGGCTCCCCTCGAGCAGCACCATCCTGTCCGCCAGTTCCTGGTAGGACGCGCCGCTCCTGAACGCGTCACACGCCGCATGCCCGAGGCGCACGAGCGCTACGTCGCTGCGGTAGCTGCCGATGTCCGGTGCCTGCACGTGCACCGCCCCCAGAAACGCCTGGTCCGCCGCGCTGTCGGGGACCCCACTCGCACAGCCCGCTCCCGCGACCGCCCCCAAGGCGACAAGCGCTGCCGCGAGCCTCCGCCTGTGCCTGAGTGATGCGGCGCGCACGTGCACGAGTGTAGGAACGACACCAGCGTCTACCGCGGCACACGCATCATCGACCAAGCTGGCTGGGTGGCTGCAGCACCGACGATGTACGACCGGGTGGGAGGACACGAGTTCTTCGACGACTTGACGAGGCGGTTCTACGACTCCGTCGCTTCCGACCAGGTGCTGCGACCCTTGTACCCGGACGACGCCGAGGGTCTCGAACGTGCACGTGTGCATTTACGGGACTTCCTCGTCCAGTACTGGGGCGGGCCCGAGACCTACAACGAGACGCGCGGCGCGCCCAGGTTGAGGCAGCGCCACGTCCCGTTCGCGATCGGACCTGCAGAGCGCGACGCCTGGCTGACGCACATGACCGAGGCGGTACGCGCCGCCGGGATGCGCCCGCTCGACGAAGCCCAGATGATCGGGTACTTCAACTCGGCCGCAGCCGCCCTGACCAACAGACCGTCACCGTGAGCGCGCCCTAGTGGAGTCGCGCCTCGCAACCGACCGCTACGGCGACGGTCCCGCTGTCGTCCTGCTCCACGGGCAGCCGGGTTCGAGAGCCGACTGGAGGCGGGTGGTACCGCTCCTGGAGCCGGACCACACCGTGCTGGTGCCGGACCGACCTGGCTACGGGACGACGGGCGGCCGGGCACTCGGGTTCCGGTCGAACGCTTCCGCTGTGGTTGACCTGCTCGACACCCAGGGAGTCGAATCGGCCGTGATCGTCGGTTACAGCTGGTCCGGCGGCGTAGCGCTGTCGGCCGCGATCTCGTATCCCGAGCGGGTCAGCGGCTTGGTCCTGGTGGCGTCGGTCCGACCCGGTGAGGCGGTGGGCTGGGCAGACAGGGTGATGGCGGTGCCTTTTGTAGGCGAGGTGCTGGGCTCATTGACGCTGGGCACGACGAGCAGGGTGCTCCGGATGAGACGGGTACAGGACCTGGCCGAGCGCCGGCTCCCGCGTTCGGCCCGGGACACGGTGCGGGCGCTGGCGGGCGCGACGGGCGCTCTGAACGGCGCGCTGGTCTGGCGGTCCTTTGCCTCAGAGCAGCGGTATCTGCTGGAAGAGTTGGGAACGCTGGCAGGCGACGTCGCGAAGATCAATGCTCCCACGGTGGTGTTGTCGGGTGGAGCGGACCACGTCGTCCCGGCGTCGGTGGGCGCTCGGCTCGCTGCTTCCATTCCGGGGGCGGACTTCAGGCTGGTCCGGGGGGCCCATCACCTGCTTCCGTTCGACCACCCCGAGGAGATCGCCTCTGCGGTGCGCGCGATAGGCGCCCGTTAGACAGCGAGGAAGCGCCGAATAGCGAAGGCGGAGCCGAACACGCCGACGGCCGCCCCCACCACCAGCAGAAGCACGCCCGTGAAGATCGCCTCGTGGGGCGTGACGTAAAGGGTGCGGGTCCCGAGGACCGTCTCGTTGCCGACAAAGGACGCGATGGTGTTGCGGACCGCGTAGGTCACCGCGAACGCCATGATGCCGCCGGCGATGCCGTGAATGAGGCCCTCGAGCATGAACGGCACCCGGATGAACCAGTTAGTCGCGCCGACCAGCTTCATCACCGCTACTTCACGCCGGCGGGCGAAGATCGCCAGTTGGATCGTGTTCACGATCAGGGCGACAGCGCCGATCATGACTCCGATCGCGAGGAACAGACCGAGCGCGCGCAGCTGGCGAAACTGCTTCAACAACTGGTCGATCTCCTGCTTCGCGTAGGAGATCTGGAGCACGCCCGGTTGGCCCTGGAACTGCTTGCCCAACTCGGCGATGTTCTGAGCCTTGGTGGGAACGACGCGGTAGGAGGGCGGCATGTCGTTGACACCGAGCACACTGACGATGTCGTTGTTGTTGCCGAAGATCTGCTTGAACTCCTGGTAGGCCTGAGCCTTGTCGACGAGGTGGTACTTCTTGACGCCAGGCGTCGTAGAGAGCTCTCGCGCGATGGCTTGGGTCTCGTTCGTGGACACGGATGGCTGCAGGAAGATCGCCATTTCGACGCCGCCGCGCCATTGGATCGACGCCTTGTTGATCGCCTGGCGCATGATCAACACGCCTCCGAGTGCCGACAGCGAAACCGCCATCGTCAAGATCGCCGACATCGTCATGACCAGGTTGCGGCGAAGGTTGCCCGCGGTTTCGCGCGCGACATAACCCGAGGACATCGCCATGGGGGTGCTAGGCCCCCATCCCGTAGACACCGCGGGCCTGGTCCCGGATGACCGTGCCGCGGTCGAGCTCGATGACCCGCCGGCGCATCGAGTCGACGATCCCGTTGTCGTGAGTCGCCATCAATACAGTTGTGCCGGTCCGGTTGATCCGGTCGAGGAGTCGCATGATGCCGGCTGTGGTGGAGGGGTCGAGGTTCCCGGTGGGCTCGTCGGCGAGAAGGATCAGCGGGCGGTTGACGAACGCCCGGGCGATCGCGACACGCTGCTGCTCACCGCCGGACAACTCGTGCGGGAGATTCGAGAGCTTCTTGCCGAGACCGACCAGGTCGAGGATCTGGGGGACCTGCGAGCGGACCACTGCCCGGGGCCGGCCGATCACTTCGAGAGCGAAGGCGACGTTCTCGTACACGTTCTTGGTCGGCAGTAGGCGGAAGTCCTGGAAGACGCAGCCGATGTTGCGCCGAAGGTAGGGGACCTTCCAGGAGGAGAGAGCACCGACCTCCTTGCCGGCGACCCATACGCGGCCCTGCTCGGCCTGCTCCTCCTTGGTGACGAGGCGCAGAAAGGTCGACTTGCCCGAACCGGAAGGGCCGACCAGGAAGACGAACTCGCCTTTCTGGATGTCGACGCTGACGTCTCTCAACGCAACAGTTGTGCCCTTGTAGGCCTTCGTGACGTTCTCGAACTTGATCATGAGGGGGAAAAGACGTGGGGCAGCGCCTTGGAGCACTCCCTGTCGGAGTCCGGCGTGTGATTGTAGTGGGCCGGGCGAATCAACTGTCTTCAGCCGGGTCCAGGACCCGCCCGCGCCTCCAGCGCAGGAAGGCCTCCATGAACTGGTCCAGGTCCCCCTCGAGGACCGCTTGGACGTTGCCGGTCTCATATTCGGTCCGGGTGTCCTTGACCAACTGGAACGGCGCGAGCACGTAGTTGCGTACCTGGGAACCCCAACCGACGAGGGGCTTCTTGCCCGCTAGGGCATCGAGGTCGGCCTGGCGCGCTTCGCGCTGCTGCTCGGCGAGCTTCGACGCGAGGATCTGCATGGCCTTCGCCTTGTTCTGATGCTGTGAGCGCTCGTTCTGCACCGCCACGACAGTTCCTGTTGGAAGATGCGTGATCCGAACGGCGGAGTCGGTGACGTTCACATGCTGGCCGCCTGCACCAGAAGAGCGGTAGGTATCGATGCGGAGGTCTTTGTCGTCGATCTCGACTTCGCCGGACACGTCCTCGAAGAACGGCACCACGCTCACCAAAGCGAAGCTCGTCTGCCTACGGGCCTGCGCGTCGAACGGTGAGATGCGAACGAGGCGGTGGACCCCGCGCTCCGAAGCGAGAAGGCCGTTCGCGTAGCGACCTCTGATGATGAAACTCGCGGACAGGATCCCGGCTTCCTGGCCCGGGCTCACCTCTTCTATCTCGAACTCGAAGCCGCGCCGGTCCGCCCAACGCTCGTACATCCGTACGAGCATTTCCGCCCAGTCCTGCGCGTCTGTGCCGCCGTCCTTGGCGTGGACCTCGCAAACGGCGTCGTACTCGTCGTGCTCGCCGGCGAACAGCGAGCGCAGCTCCAGTCTGTCGAGCTCCCTGCTCACCCCGGAGATCAGCTGGGAGAGCTCCCCTTCCACCGAATCGTCGTCCTCCTCGACGCCGAGCTGGTAGAGGGTCTCCGCGTCGGACAGCTTCCTGCCGAGGCCGTCGAGGATTTCTACATCTCCCTTCACCTGTCCGTATTCACGCGTGACGCGTTGCCCCACCTCGGTGTCGTCCCAGAGGTCAGGGCGGCCGAGCTCGGCTTCGAGCTGGGCCAAACGCGTCCTCAGGTCGTCGAGGTGCAGGTAGGTTGCCGCTTCGTCGAGCCGGCGGCGTTGCGCGGCAAGATCATCCTTGAAGTCATGCATTCCGGTAGCGAGCCTTCAGCGCCCGTGGCAGAACTTGAACTTCTTGCCGCTGCCACACGGGCACGGGTCGTTGCGCCCCGCCCGCTCGAAGGCCGAGTCCTTGACAACAGGTTTCTCGATCTCAGGAGACGGCCCGGGAGCGGTGGTTTGCATCGCGGCGCCGGCGGCTGGGTTGTGGCTGGTCGCCTGCGGATCGGGGGCGAACACCACTTCCTCCCCGGGGGCCGGCCCGCTCCTCGCCGCCTGGTACATGGCGCTGGTTCCCTGCACGGGGTCGTCCGCCGCCTCGTACTGCGCGCCCGCCAGAGCCGCTTGCTCGTCGGGCGGTGCCTGCTCGAGTACCTGGACCTGAGCATGCATGACGATCTTGACGTAGTCGTCGTCGATACTGGCCATCAGCTGGCCGAACATCTCGTAGCCGTCCTTCTGCCAGGCGACCAGCGGGTCCTGCTGACCCATCGCACGAAGCCCGATGCCCTCGCGCAGGTAATCCATCTCCGATAGGTGCTCCCGCCACTTCTGGTCGATCAGCTGGAGCATGACCTCGCGCTCCAGAGCACGCATCGTGTCCGCCCCACCGGGCATCGTCTCTTCGCGCACCTCGTAGTAGCGGATCGCCTCGCCCGCCAGGACTTCGTAGACGTCGTTGGCGCTCGGAAGGGTTTCGAGCTGCTCCTTCGTCGCCGTGGTCGGGAAGTACAGCCGCGCCTCGGTGATGAGACCGTCGAGGTTCCAGTCTTCGTGGTAGTCGGAGTTCCCGCAGTTCGCGGTGACGATGCTGTCGATCGCCGAAGAGAGCACGTCTATCGTCCGGGCCCTCAGGTCCTCCCCCTCGAGGATCTGGGCGCGCCGGGCGTAGATCACCTTGCGCTGCTCGTTCATCACCTCGTCGTACTTGAGAACGTCCTTGCGGATCTCGGCGTTGCGCGCCTCGACGGTGTTCTGCGCACGCTCGATCGCGCGCGACACCATCTTCGACTCGATGGGTACGTCCTCCGGTAGGGCCTGCCCCATCACCCAGTTCATCGCTCCGGTCGCGAACAAGCGCATCAGCTCGTCCTCGAGAGAGAGGAAGAACCTGCTTTCGCCGGGGTCGCCCTGGCGGCCGGAGCGGCCGCGCAGCTGGTTGTCGATCCGGCGCGACTCGTGCCGCTCGGACCCGAGGACGTAGAGCCCGCCGAGCTCACGGATCTTGTCGCCTTCGGTGACGCATTCTTCCTCGTACTTCGTGAGGAGCTCGCGGTACCGGGGCTGGCCCTCCTCGGATTCGGGGTCCAGCCCGCTCGCGTGCACTTCCTGCGCCGCCAGCAACTCGGGGTTCCCCCCGAGGAGGATGTCGACGCCGCGGCCCGCCATGTTCGTGGCCACTGTCACCGCGTGCAGCCGCCCTGCCTGGGCGACGACCTGAGCCTCACGCGCATGCTGCTTGGCGTTGAGGACGTGGTGCGGGATCCCCCGCCTGGTCAGCATGTCGGAGAGGACCTCGGACTTCTCCACCGACGCCGTGCCGACGAGCACCGGTTGACCCTCGTCGTAGCGTTCGATGATGTCCTCGACCACCGCGTTGAACTTGGCCTGCTCGGTCTTGTAGATGAGGTCCTGCTGATCCGCGCGGACCATCGGCATGTTCGTCGGGATCGGCACGACCGGCAGGTTGTACGTGCTGGCGAACTCCGACGCCTCGGTCTCGGCTGTGCCAGTCATGCCGGCGAGCTTCTCGTAGAGGCGGAAATAGTTCTGGAGGGTGACCGTCGCCCAGGTGTGGTTCTCCTCTTTGATCTGCACCCGCTCCTTGGCCTCGACGGCCTGGTGAAGCCCGTCGGACCAGCGCCGGCCTTCGAGGACGCGGCCGGTGAACTCGTCGACGATCTTCACCTCGCCATCAGCGACGATGTAGTCCTTGTCGCGCTTGTAGAGCTCTTTCGCCTTGAGCGCCTGCGTCAACTGGTGGACGTAGTTGGATGAGACGAGGTCGTAGAGGTTGTCGATGCCGAGGGCCTTCTCGACCTTCTCGATGCCTTCCTCGGTCGGCGCCACCGTGCGCTTCTCCTCGTCGACCTCGTAGTCGACTCCCGCGTTGAGGGAGCGTGCGACGCCGGCGAACTGGTAGTACAGCCGGGCTGATTCGGACGAGGGCCCGGAGATGATCAGCGGGGTACGGGCCTCGTCGATGAGGATCGAGTCCACCTCGTCGACGATGGCGTAGTGGTGGCCCCTCTGCACCATGTGCTCGAGGGCGCGAGCCATGTTGTCGCGCAGGTAGTCGAACCCGAACTCGGTATTGGTCCCGTAGGTGACGTCCGAGCTGTAGGCGTCCTTCTTCGCCTGCCAGTCGTCGATATCCGGGGACACCCGCCCCACGTTGAGACCCATGAACCGGTGGATCTGGCCCATCCACTCGGCGTCCCGTCGGGCGAGGTAGTCGTTGACGGTGACGACATGCACGCCTTCGCCTGCCAGCGCGTTGAGGTAGACGGGCAGGGTGGATACCAGCGTCTTGCCTTCACCGGTCTTCATCTCGGCGATCCAGCCGAAGTGCAGCGCGGCGCCACCCATGAGCTGCACGTCGAAGTGCCGCTGGCCGATCGTGCGCCGGGCCGCCTCCCTGACCGCGGCGAAGGCTTCTATGAGAAGGTCGTTGAGATCCTCGCCGTTGGCCAGCCGTTCCTTGAACACGACGGTCTTGTGAGCCAACTGCTCGTCGGACAGGGCCTTGATCCCGCCCTCTAGCGCGTTGATGTCGGGAACCAGGGACTGCAGCGCCCGGACCTTCTTGCCCTCGCCGGCGCGCAGGATCTTCGAGAACACGCTCATGGGCCATCCATGCTACCGGCGCCCCCTAGGGCCCGGGGCCCGTGCCGGGCTTCGGGCGGGTGCGACCGCTAGCCTCCGGTCGTGGAGGCAGTAGCCGCAGCTCCGGTGGCCACGCTGCAGTGGAGGCGGGTACTCCCCCACCTCCCGTTGGCGGTCCTGGTCGCTGCCTACGCGATCCGTTTCTCGCTCCTGTCCGTGGCGGTCCACGACGGCTTCGGCACGCCGCCATTCGACATGGCGATACCCGACCAGGGGATCTGGCTCCTCAGCCGCTTCCACGCGCCCTTCGTGACCGTCATGGGACGCAACCTCTTCGCCGACCACAACTCGTGGATCCTCGCGCTCGTCGTCCCGCTGTACTGGGTCTACCCCCACACCCAGGCCCTGCTGGTGTTGCAGTCGTGCCTGCTGGCCGCTGGGGCCGTGCCGATCTACCTGCTCGCCCGCCGCCGTCTTGACAACACCTGGATGGCGACGGCGCTGGCAGCCGCCTACCTGCTGAACCCGGCGCTGCAGAACGGAAACCTGGAGCAGTTCCACGTAGAGGCGTTCACCGTCCTGTTCCTCTCAATGGGCATCTACGCGGCAGTCGAGTGGAAGCCGGTGCTGCTCGCCGTCTCGGTTGTCGGGTGCGTGCTCTGCAAGGAGGACACCGCCGTGCTCATGGTTCCGCTGGGCATCTGGGTGTTCCTTCGTCGCGACCGACGCTGGGGGTCGGCGATCGCGGTGGGGTCAGCCGTGTGGACGGCGCTCTCGTTCGAGGTGTTCACACGTGCATTGCTCGGAGCCGGTTCGATTCACACCGACCGGGTGCCCTTCGGCGGGGTCGGGGGCTTTCTCTCCGCAATCTTCACCAAACCCAGGCAGGTCTTCGACTACCTGACCAGCCAGGGCCGGCTCTTCTATTTCTGGCAGATGGGGGTGTCGGTCGGATGGGCGTTCCTGTTGGGCCCGTCCGTGGCCGCTATCGGCTTCTTGACCTTCGTCGAGAACGAACTGGCCGACTTCGGCTACATGCACCAGATCCAATACCACTACTCGATGCCGCTCGTGCCGATCCTCGTCGCCGGCACGGTGTACGCGATCAGCCGGCTCGGACCCGTCTCTCTTCGTGTAGCAGCCACCGGTTTCGTCACCGCGTGCGCCTTGATCGCTTGCGTGTTCTGGGGCCTGGCGCCGTTCTCCCTCAACACGTATCCGCACATGAGCACCTCGTCGCCTGCGGTACGCGACGCCAACGCGGTGATAGCGCACCTACCGCCCGACGCGGTGGTATCGGCCTGGTACCCCTACGTCGCCCACATCGACCACCGCACCCGGATCTACATGTGGCCGACACCGTTCTCGGCGAAGTACTGGGGTCTTTACCACCAGGAGGGACAGCGGCTGTCCTTCGCCGGCCAGATCCAGTACGTGCTACTGCCGACGGACCCCGCGGAACTGACTCCCGATGACACGCGCGTGCTGGCCGGGATCGCTTCGCAGTACCGGATCGTCTATCAGGTCGGCTCGGTCGCTCTGTACGAGCGTCTGCCCGGGCTCACTCCTCAGTGTGGGGGTCGAGAAGCCTCTTGCGCACGGCGTACATGACCGCCTCCATGCGCGAGTGCAGGTGCAGCTTCTCGAGGATGTTCCGCACGTGGTTCTTCACCGTGTTCTCGGAGATGTAGAGCTCGTCGGCCACGTCGCGGTTGCTCATGCCGCGGGCGACCAGCTTGAGCACCTCGAGCTCGCGGGCGGTCAGCACCGGCGCCGGCAGCTGCTCCTTCTTCTCGGCGGCCTGCCGGGCGAGGGAGTTGAACTCGTTGAGCAACTTTGACGCCATCGACGGCGAGATGAGGCTCTGGCCCTGCACGACGGACCGTATCGCCGTCGCCACCTCCTCCACCGAGATCTCCTTCAGCAGGTAGCCGTTCGCCCCGGCCTTGATCGCCTCGTAGAGGTCGTCCTCCTCGTCCGACACGGTGAGCATGAGGATCTTCGTCGACGGAAGCAGCTCTCGGATTCGCCGCGCGGCCTCGATCCCGTTGACACGGGGCATCCGCACGTCCATCAGCACGACGTCCGGGGCCATCTCCTCCGCCTTGGCGATGGCCTGCTCGCCGTCCTCGGCCTCGGCGACGACCTCGATGTTCTCCTCGGTACCGAGGACCACGTACAGCCCGCGACGGAACAGAGCCTGGTCGTCGGCTATGAGAACCCTGATGACGTCGTCGTCTGACGGCTCGCTCACTGACCATGACGGTAGTAGACCAGAGCGACTAGTAAGGGGTTGACCTCAGCGGCTGACCTGGTCTTTGACCCCACACTCGCCCGGACACCCCGGGGCCCCTGCGGCCCCGCCGGCGGCCGGGACTTACTCCTAAGCCGCACCATGATCAGCAGCGGTCAGCTGCCTTACGTGGGTCGTTTCGCCTGCGACTGGCATCGACTTTCAACCACAGACCCGCTGAGGTCCGCATTCAAATTACCCGGCCGGGCACCCCGCACGGCCCCGCAGGCCTACGCGCCCAGGTGCTCCTTCAGTTCCACCAGGGTCGGAACCGGGCCGGGGTCGATCCCGGCGAAGGCGGCCATCCACAGGGACACGAAGTCCCCGACGAGTATCAGGTCGAGCAGCTGGGCCAGGTCGCTGTCGCCTTGCGCTCGCACCTCGATGATGTCCGCGACGACCTCTCGCATGATGTCGCCAACCAATTCGAAACGACGCCCGATCTGGGGATGCTCCACCTCGTGCCTCAAGAACACGCCGGTGATCGTCTGGCGGGTGACGTCGCCGTGCTGGCCCCAACCGCAGATCTCGTTGTGGCACAGCTCCGACTGGACGGCCCACCACGCGGGGGCCTTGGCATTCTCGTTGATCTGGGTCTTCCACCGCTGGGCTGCCACGGCGCCCAGGGCTCCCCCTCCGTGGACGAGCGCCATGGTCCGCCCGATGCGCCGGGCCACTTCGGCCGCCTCGCTGGACTCCCCCCCGGCGACGAGAGCGTCCCTGCGCCGGGACAGCTGGTCGACCGCGTCCCCGATCCACTGGTGCGCACCCCGATAGAGGCCGATCTCCTCGAGGACGACGAGCGGCGGGATGGCCATCGCCCCGAGGGCAGCCCGCGGCTGGGGGATGCTGGCCGGGACCTCGATGACCGGGACGTCCCACCCGTGTGCCAGCTCGGCCAGTTGACCGCCGCCGGTCACGACCACCATCCGCGCGCCGGCTACGGCCGCGTCGGTGGCTGCTTGGACGGTCTCCTCCGTGTCGCCCGAGGCTGAGATCGCGAAGACGAGGGTCCCGCTGTCGACGTAGGCAGGGCATTCGTAGGACTTGCTGACTATCACGGGCACCGGGAGCATCGACGCCGTGACGGCGGCGACGACCTCTCCCGCCATGCCGCTGCCCCCCATCCCCATGATGACCACCTTCTCGACCATCTCCGCCGACGGGAGACGGTCGAGGCCCTGCCCCCTCGCGGCGGCGTCGCGAACCTGCTCGGGCATACCGGCGGCGAGATCGAACATCCCGAGGGAGTCGACGATCACGAGCCACCCTCATGGGAGGCCGGGGCGGCGTCGAAGGTGGGCTTGATCCCCTCGGCGGCGGCCTTCGCCGTGAGACGCTCGTCCTCGGCTTCGTCGACGGTCTCCGCCTCGTCGATGAGCATCACGGGGATGCCCTCGGTGATGCGGTAGCGCAGGCGGAGCCGGGGGTTGTACAGGGAGTCCTCGCTCTCGAAGTACAGCAGGGGGCCCTTGTCCTTGGGGCAGGCGAGGATTTCGAGCAGCCGGGGGTCGAGGGCCAACGGGGCTCTCCTTGTCGAAGTTTTCGGGCGGTTCGGTGTAACGGTCTAGCCGGTTCAGTGGGTTGGCCGCTGCCCGCCGATCAACCCGAGCACTTCCTCGGTGCGCGCCCGGCACGTCGCCGTGTCGGCGGCTTCGAGATTCAGGCGTAGGAGCGGCTCGGTGTTCGACGGGCGGAGGTTGAACCACCAGTCGCCGAGGTCGACCGTCAGCCCGTCGAGGCGGTCCTGGCGGGCGCCTGAGAAGTGTTCGGCGACGGACTCAATGACACCGGCCGGGTCGTCGACCTCGGTGTTGATCTCGCCGGAGGCGGCGTAGCGCTCGAAATCGCGGCGCAACTCGGATAGGGGTCTGCCGGTCTTGCTGAGCACCTCGAGTACCACCAGAGCGGCGATGGTGCCGGAGTCGGCCCGGTAGTTGTCGCGGAAGTAGTAATGGCCCGAGTGCTCGCCGCCGAAGAGGGCGTCGGTGTCGGCCATGACCGCCTTGATGTACGAGTGTCCCACCCGGGTGCGCACCGGGACGCCGCCCCGCTCGCGGATGATCTCGGCCACCGCCTTTGAGCAGATGAGGTTGTGGAGGATCGTGGCTCCGGGGCTCTTCTCCAGCATCGCGGCCGCGACCAGCGCCGTCGTGGTGGAGCCGGAGACCGGCTGGCCCTTGTCGTCGACGAGGAAGCAGCGGTCGGCGTCGCCGTCGAAGGCGAGGCCGACGTCGGCCTGCGTCTCGAGGATGCGCCGCTGGAGTGCCACCAGGTTCTCGGGCTGGATCGGATCGGCCGGGTGGTTCGGGAAGGTCCCGTCGAGCTCGCCGAACAGGACCTCCAGGGAAAAAGGCAGGCCGTCGAAGACCGCCGGTACGACGAGGCCACCCATGCCGTTCGCGGTGTCCGCCACGACGCGCAGCGGTCTCAAGGCGGTGACATCGACGAATGAACGGACCTTCGACACGTAATCCGTTAGGACGTCACGCGTCGTGACGGCACCCGGGTCGGGCACCGGCTCGTCGGCGGCGATGCCGTTGACGATGTAGTTCTTGATCTCTCGGAGCCCGGTGTCCACTCCGACCGGGCGGGCGCCGGCGAGGCAGAGCTTGATCCCGTTGTAGTGGGCCGGATTGTGTGACGCTGTGAACATGGCTCCCGGGGCTTCGAGTCGGCCCGAGGCGAAGTACATCTCGTCGGTGGAAGTGAGCCCCAGGTCGACGACGTCCGTGCCGGCGGACGTCGCCCCGTCGGCGAACGCCCTTACGAGTTCCACGCCTGACGGTCGCATGTCACGCGCCACCAGGATCCGCGAGGTACCGGCGAATCTGGCGAAGGCGGCCCCGACCGCTCGGGCGAGGTCGGGGCTCATCTGATCGGGGACTGTGCCGCGGATGTCGTAGGCCTTGAAGACCGTGTCGAGGATCGCCTGGTCGCTCGCTGCCATGCGGCCCCGCACCTTAGCCTTGGTGCCCAGGGCGCCCAGGGTGGACGCCATCCCCCTCCCGAGGAAGTGCCTGGGCACGGGGTAGACCACCGGGCGCAGTCGCCACAGGACGACGATGCCGGCGAGACCGAGGATGGATATCGCGAGGCTCAACCAGTCCAGGCTCGTGTACCCGTAGTTGAGCGTCACGCGGTTGGCGGTCGGTATGACGACCATGAGGTTGGGAGTGACCCGGTACGGTCCCCGACCGCCCGACACCCGCCAGTTGGGAAAATAGCTGGTCTTGACCAGGACCGGGACACCGGTCTGGTCGACGTCAAACGAGATGGACTCGTTCGTGTGACGGATATGGGATACCTGCACGTTGGGGAGCGGCGTGATCGGAGGGGAGGTGTCCTGCGGGGATACACGCGCCCAGTTCTTTGGCCCGGACGCTGCTTCGAGCACGTCCCAACGGTTCGGATCGAGGTACCAGCTTTCCGACGCCTTCAGCCAGGTCTTGCCTCCCCCGGACACCCCGGTCATGACGACCGGTTGGTCGAGCAGCGGCGCCACCTCGTCGGAGTTGGCGACCTCGTAGATCTTCCAGGTGCGCATCTCGGTGTTGGTCTGGTTGCCGGTCGTGTAGGAGACGGGAAACGGGCCGACGCTCGCAACGAGCTGGAGATCGCTGTCCTGATCCGCTTGGGTCTGCACCTCGGGCGTGAGGGCCATGAAGTACTTGACGCCGAGCATCTGGAGATGCTGGACGCCCTCTGCGACATCGGGCGCGGCGGGGTAGTCCAGGCCGCGTACCGGGTTCGACGGGTGAGCCGAGAGTTCCGCCGCGTTGAGGAAGTGATAGGGCGTCGTAGCGGACGACTCGTAGTACAGACCCTCCTGGGACCCGATGCACCCCTGGGTCCAGTACGGGAGCAGCATCAGCGCGTCGGGCGTGCCCATCTGGTCGAGCTCGGGCTCGTACTCCCACATGGCGCGCCCGCATCCGTAAGCGGGGTCTTTTCCCAGCTTCTTCATCTCGTCGACCAGAGCGAAGTACTCCTTCTCCCTCGCCTTCGTCGGCGACTGGTAGCCGGAGTAGTTCCAGTACACCCATGACGGGTCGAAGGACGCGTCGGAGCTCTGGATTCCTAGCCAGTCGTACTTGCCCGAACTGGTCATGTGGCCGAACGGCATCTGGTGCAGCGGGTAGTTGACCCACCCCATTGCGAGGACGAGGGTGACCATGCCGAGCGGGATCGTCGCGTTGGGCCGCGCCCGAGGTTCCTGGGTGATTCCTTCGGCGAGGATCAGGCCAACCTCGAGGAAGGCGACACCTGCGAGCAGGTACAGGCTGACGTACCAGAACGGCAGGACGCGCGCGTTCCACAGGCGGTACTGAGGGGCGACGCGGAAGATCACCGCCGATAGGACGGCCATGATCGTCAGGAAGGTGCCCACCCGGTTGCGTCTGAGCAGGGACAGCAACGCGCCGACGCCGGCGAGCGCGAACAGCCAGAAGTCCTTGGCCGGGAACAAGGTCGCCATGTAGGTGGTGACCTTCTCGTAGCCCATGTCGGTGGCGTACGGCAGCCGCAGCTCGAACGGCAGCGCCCAGACGGCGATGAGCGCCCCGCCCGAGACCAGCACCGGAAGGATCCACTTGAGCCGGTGCCGGTCGAAGCGCATGAGCGTCAGGACGATCGCGCCGAGCACCGCGAACAGCAGGGGGAGAATGTGGCATACCCCGACGCCGGCGAGAACCACTGCTGCGAGCGCGCGGTGCCGTCCGGTCTCCAGCCCCCTGATCACGAGGCCAAGGAAGAGCAGCGCCAGGGAGAGCGAGATCGAGAAGCAGAACTCCCCGGCCATGGTCGAGGCGATGTTGCCCCCGTAGATGGTGAACTCCCGGCCGAACATGAACGGAACAGTGGCGACGGCCAGGATCACCGCGCCGGGGTAGCGCATGCGCGCCAGCCGACCGAACGCCCACGCCGCTATGGGCAGGGTGAGCAAGCCGACCACGGTGACGAGCTTGAAGGCGATGTTGTAGGGGATGACGTACGACAGCACCGCGATGGCGACTATCGGACCCGGGAAGTAGAAGGTCAGCGCCGGGAAACCGTCGTACCAGTCCGGCGCCCATCCGGTCAGGCGCAGGTGCGGCAGGAGCGCGCGCTTGACGAAATCCGGTAGCCAGACGTGCGCCCCCATGTCGCCGCCTGCGGGTGTCGTGTTGCGAAGCAGTTGCGACGGCTGCAGCTCCTTGCAGACGAACACGACGCACGCCGCCACGATGAGGAAGCCGACGATCGCCTCGGGCTTGCGGACCCTTTCCCATACCCGCCGCCAGCGTGGGTCAGGCGGGATGACCTCGGGATAGTCCTCGCCGGCGTGCTCGATCGCCGTTGTGGTACCGGTCGCCGTCATCCCGCACCAATGTTGCCCGCGCGTGCGGCGCGGCTGGGGTCAGCCGGCAGGACCGGCGACCGCGCCGACAGGACGCGCGTGTTAGGGAAGGTCGCTAGCTGGCGGCGGCGAGGTCCAGAACGCTGGACAGCGAGAGGGCGCCGTCGATGCCCTGCCACCACCGCTGGTCGCAGTGTGAGCAGCTGTGCATCCGGATCGGCTCCCCGCTCACCGTGATCTCGATCACGACAAGTTCGCGCGAGCGGCAGGTGGGACATTTCATCCCTCGGGGTATCGACCGGCGTCACGCTGCCCTTGAGTCCCGGCACATCAACTGTCCATCAACGCAGCGAGACCACGCTCAGCACGGCGGCGGCGTTGAACGCCATGTGTGCCCCGATCGACAGGCCGAGCCTCCCCGATCTCCAGGCCATGTAGGCGAGAACGACCCCGAAGGCGGCCAGGCCGGCCAGCTGGACCGCTTCGAAGTGCGCCAGAGCGAAGAGCACCGAGCTCACGATGATGGCGAAAGGGACCGGCATGCGGCCGAGAAGTGCCCGCAGAAGCAGGCCGCGGAAGAAGAGCTCCTCGATTAGGGGCGCTCCAATCGCAAGGAAGACCAGGAGCACGGCTACAGCCGGGACGGTGTGAGCCGCTCCGGTGTCGCGGTTCACCGGCTCGCTGAGCTGGTGGCTGAGGGAGTGATCGAACGACTCGAACGGCAGGTAGAGGAGCGGTATCAGCCCGTACTGGCAGGCCAGACCCACCGCTGCGCCGGCGGGCAGCTCCCACCAGGTCCCGACCCGCCAGCCGAAGTCCCTCGACAGGCTTGCGGTCCCATGCCGCCGGCTGGCGTAGACGGCTGCCGCCGCTAGCCCGACCCACAGTCCGGCGACGTTCGCGACGATGACCGCCACGGGCAGCGCAGCCGAACTGTCCGGGTGGTATCCCGTTGCGGATTCGGCGATGCCGGCCGTGACGAGGGAAATGAGCAACCCGAGGCCGAATCCGATCAAGGCTTCGGGCAGGCCCCATCCGTGGCCCAACCCGGGCCGGTTCAGGTGCTTCAGGACACCAGCGAGGTGGGGGGTTCGTACCGAGACGGCCGCGTCACCCTTCGGTCCACCTGCGTCCAGCCCTGGGGGGCACGCAGCCTTCCCGCGTGGCCGGCACAGAGCGCCCACTGGTCGCCGCCATCCTCCACGGGTACGTCGTCGAGCCACACGCGCTGCGCGGAGTAGTCGTAGGTGAGCCACGCTGCCGTGGTTCCCTGGCAGCCGGGCCGGGCGCACAGGGGGCGGCGGTCCATGGGTGCCAGACTAACCCGGTGGGGACAACGCAACCGTGATAGCCCCGCCTAGCATGGACCCATGAGCAGGCAACCTGGGGACATGAGGCCGGGGGGTGGACCCGGCCTGCCCGGAGGGAACACGCCTAACGGTAACTGGCGCTGGGTAGCGGTGGTCCTGGTGACCATCGTCATCCTCGCTGTCGTCCTGTCGTCCATGCGGACCAACACCAGCTCCACGTCGCAGAACTACAGCGCCTTCTACGCGGCGATGAAGGCCGGGCAAGTGACCCAAGCGACGGTCAACAAGGACACCGGCAAGATCACCTACACCAACAAGTCCGGGAAGCAGTTCTCGGTCCAAGGCCCCGACCTCAACCAGAACGGCCAGGCGCTCGAGACCTACACCCAGAACATCAAGAACCTGAAGCTGGTCAACAACACGACGAGCTCCTGGGCCGCGATCCTCCCCTACCTCATATACGGGGCGATCATCATCCTCATCTTCGTCTGGTTGTCACGGCGCGCCCAGGGTCAGATGAGCGGGATCATGTCGATCGGGCGTTCCAAAGCGAAGGTGTACACGACGGAGCGACCGCGCACGACCTTCGCCGACGTAGCCGGATACGAGGGCGTGAAACTGGAGATCCGCGAGGTCGTCGACTTCCTGCGCTCTGCCAACCGGTTCAAGGAGATCGGGGCGAAGGTCCCCAAGGGCGTCCTTCTCGTCGGCCCTCCGGGGACCGGCAAGACGCTTCTCGCCCGTGCGGTCGCTGGTGAGGCGGGTGTGCCGTTCCTGTCCGTGACCGGCTCCGACTTCATGGAGATGTTCGTCGGGGTGGGCGCATCGCGGGTGCGTGACCTGTTCCAGACCGCTCGCAAGCAGGCCCCGGCGATCATCTTCATCGACGAGATCGACTCCATCGGACGAAAGAGGGGCGCCGGCCTCGGTGGCGGCCACGACGAGCGAGAGCAGACCCTCAACCAGATGCTCGCGGAGATGGACGGCTTCGAGGCGACGGAGGGCGTGGTGATGATGGCCGCGACCAACCGGCCGGACATCCTGGACCCCGCGCTGTTGCGGCCGGGTCGTTTCGACCGCCAGATCGTCGTGCCGCTCCCCGACCTCGAGGAGCGCATCCCGATCCTGCAGGTGCACTGCAAGGACAAGCGGATCGCCCCCGACGTCAACCTGAACGTGGTGGCACGGGGTACGCCCGGTATGAGCGGCGCCGACCTGGCGAACCTCGTCAACGAGGCGGCCCTCCACGCGGTGCGCCGGGGCGCGTCGTCGATCGCTATGCAGGACTTCGAGGCGGCGCGCGACCGCGTGCTCATGGGCCAGCGGCGGGAGTCGACGGTCCTTTCGGACAAGGAAAAGGAAGCGACCGCCTACCACGAGGGCGGCCACGCGGTGCTCGCGTACGTGCTTCCCGACGCCGACCCGGTGCACAAGGTCACGATCCTCCCGACTGGCATGGCGCTCGGGGTAACCCAGCAGCTGCCCATAGAGGAGCGCCACACCTACTGGCGGGAGTACATCGAGGACGCGATGTGCGTGATGATGGGTGGTCGTTGTGCCGAGCAGCTGGTGCTCGGCAGCCTCTCGACGGGGGCGTCCAACGACCTGCAGCGCGCGACCGAGATGGCCCGCAAGATGGTCCGCGAGTTCGGCATGAGCGAGCGGATCGGCCCGATGGCTTGGGGACAGGAAGGCCAGGTCTTCCTCGGCGAGGACCTCATGCACGCGGCCCGCGACTACAGCGACGTCACGTCCAGGGTCATCGACGAGGAAGTGGAACGCATTCTCCGTGAGCAGGAGTCGCGTGCGACTCGCCTCCTGCAGGAGCACCGGCACGGCTTGGCCGCGGTCGCCGCTGCGCTGCTGGAGAAGGAGACCATCGACGGCTCCGAGGTCGGGCGGCTCGTCGACGACGCGTTCGGGCGCCCCGTGCACGACATCAGCGCTCCGGTGGTCCCGCGCTTCTCCGACGTCGGCGCGCCAGAGAGCGAATCCGCCTAAAGAGGTTCGCCCCGGCCAGTGTCACGGCCGGGCGTGGGGCAGGGGCCCCACCCGGGCGAATTTTACGGCGTCAGGGGAACCCCCGGCGCCAGGCTGATGCCCGGCGACCCGCCGGCGCCGTAGATGTTCGACTCGGCGTAGAACGGCCCGTCCGCGCTGACGATCAGCGGTTCGTCGAGTGTGGGCCGCCCCTGGTTCAGGTGGATCGCCACCCTTCGGCCGGGGAAGACGGTGACCGGGCTCAGACCTGCCAGCGGAACCTGGGCGCCGGCGCTCAACCCGTCGATCACCACTCGCAGCGCCTCATTGCCGGGGTTGTACAGGACCACCCAACCGTCGTGCGACGAGTCCGCCAGCGCTCCGGCGACGAGCCACCGGTCGGCCGGGACCCGCTGCCCCAGCATCTGACCCAGGCCGCTCCAGGGGCTCGGGGTGCCCGCGGCGATCACCCTTTCCGCCACGACCGGCACCCCGTTGACGCTCTGGATAACCGCCGAGTGGGCCACGCCGGCGGGGATGCGCGCCTGTTGGTCGGAGGCCACCGGTATGACCTGGCCGGGTGGTACCGACAGCTCGAACGGCTCCGCCACCCCCTGGTCCAGCCCGATCGACAGGCGGACGTCTGCTGTCTGTGTCCCCGGGTTGTAGACGACGTACTGCTCCGACACGCCGTTGCCCGCGTTGCCGTCCGGCCAGACCCATTGGGTACCGGCGGAAGGAGCGCCGAGCAGGACGGTCACCCCGGCGATACCGGCCGCCGGGTCCGCGAGGGGGCTCTGGGCGGCGGGCGTGCCCAGGATCGCCGCGCCCGCGGCCGGCGGGTCAACCCATTGCGTCTCCCAGGCGACCACCCTTCCCGTGCGCGCCGTGACCGTGGTCGCTATCTGCTGGCGGCGGCGTAGGTGGTCGCCGAGGTTCACCGACACCAGGCCTCCGGGCGGGACCACGATCGCTTGGAAACCGACCGGCGATTCCACGCCCTGGTCGGTGGTGAACGACAGGTCGACGACGCTGTCAGTCGGGTAAGGGTTCAGCAGCGTTATCTCCACGCCCGCGTTGACGAGCGTCTGCCCCTGGGTGAAGTACCAGTGCGACGAGCCGGATGTCGCGCATGGCGTCGTCACGAGACCGCCGGGACCGTTGATCTCCTGGTCCACCGCGACGGCGCCGGCGTCGATGTCGACGATCGCTCCGATCCAGTCGGAGCCGCCGGGAACGTCCTCGCTGACGGATTGCCGGGAATCACCGCCGACCGAAACGGGGACCTTCACTGACGGCCCGCTGCTCGGCACGAGCGTGACGACACCGGTGGCGCGCCCCAGTCCGCTGTTGGCAATCACGACGGCGCCCGGGGCCCTGCCGCCGGACCTGTCCGTCGCGCCGGCGCAGAACCACGAAGAGGACAGGGCGGCCGCCGGTGCAGCAACCGGGATCTGGCCCGACGCGGCGGCAGCCGCTGTGCCCGCCTGTGACGGTGACGCATGACTGGACCCGGCCCGGTCGGCCAGGCCGCCGGCGACCAGCAGGGCCACCAGAACGACGACGATCGGGATGCGCGCCACCCCGCCGGCGGCTCGATGGCGGTGCTCCGGGAGCATTCCAACCGGCGAGCCGCCCTGCACCGGTGCGCCCTGAACCGGTGACTCAGACATCGATCCACACCTCGTCACCCTTCATGTCGTCCGCGCCGAGTGACTGAGACGACGGACGCCAGTTCCTTCTGTCCACCGCAGGGCTCACCGGGGTGAACCACTCCGGCCGCACTACCTCTGGATCGGGGTCCTGCCGGCGCCGCCGGCGGGCGTCGAGGATCACGAAGCCGACGACGGCGACCCAGGCGGCGATCTCCACGGCCTGCGCGGAGAGCAGCCCGGAGGAGACGGGAGGGCTGAGGGTCGCCTTCTCCCCGACTGCGACACCGGCCAGGTTCGACCGCACGCCCGGAACCTCGAAGCGCATTGCCCACCCGAACGCGGGCTTGGGGGAGAGATCGGTCGAGCCCGCGTGGAGGCTCCATCCGGCGTCGCGCGTGCTGCCGACGTAGACAGTCGAGCCCGCCGGCACCACCCCGCTCCCCGGGCCGCTGACCCCTCCCGACGTTCCGGAGGTGAGCGCGGGCTTGGCGGATGCCAGGTCCAGCTGTTGTATCTGCTTTCGGACGGCCTGCTCACCGGAGCCGGTCGCCGCTCCGCCGGCCACCCCCGACTGGGTCGCGGCCGCGGCGGCGGCAACCGCCGGGGTCAGCACGGCCCTGACCGGCTGCCATGCTGAGTTGAGGTAAACCGAATAGGCGGGGTCGACGTTGTCCGTCTGGAGGTCCGTCTGCAGCTTGAGGCCCTGCAGGAGAGCTGCCGGCACCGGCACGGCCGATCCCCCGGACCCGGCGGGCGAGGTGCGATTCGGGATGACCAGGTAGCGCACTCCGGCCAGGGCCAGGAGATGGCCGGCTTTGGTGGTCGAGCGATCCTCCACCAGCTGCAGGATCGATGCGAGCGCTGGCACGGCCCCGCGCCGTCCGCTCACCCAGAGGTCCGGGACGCCCGGCAGGCCGTCGAAGGACGTGGCGAACGCGATGCCGGGGTGCAGCTGGTAGCCGGCGATCGGTAGCGCGTCGGGAGCGCCGACCCACAGGACCCGGTAGTCGCCTTGGTGCGGGTCGGCGAGAAAGCCCAGCAACGACCCCGCGTCCGCGGAAGGCACCTTCCACCTTCCGCTACCGGCGGCGCCGAGTAGCGGGATGGCCGCCGCCACCATGGCGGCGGCGGCGACCGCCGCAGCCAGCTGGCGCCATCCGAAACGGTACCCGGGCAGATCGAGCTCGAACGCCACTGCACCTAGCGCGGCCGCGAGAGCGAGCGACGCCGCGGCCATCGTGAGAACCACGTCGGGCGGCAGCGCAGGGACCCATCCCCGGCTCGACATCCACGCAGCGGCGAAGCAGACGAAGGCGACCGACCACAGTCGAGCCGCCCAGACCAGCCGCCAACCTCTCCCGATGAACAGCGGAAGGGCGGCCACGACGAGTAGCGCCCAGCCCAGCACGCTGCCCCCGAAGGGCCCCGTCTGGAACCGCATCACCGCGCCCAGGCCGAGCTTGCCGGCCGGGCCCGGGTCGGGTCCGAGCAGCGCCACGCCGTTCCCGAGCACGGTGCCCGACCACGGAAGGAGCAGGAGCACCGCGACGAACGTCGCCGCGAAAGACAAGCCGACGATGCGCAGCCCCGACGACGACCGGCCCGCCAGCGCTGAGCCACCCAGCAGCCCGAGCGCGACCAGTGGCACCACGAACAAGAACGACGGCGCCACCGATCCCACGATGCCGATCAGGACGGCTATGCCCGCCACGCGGCCTTTGATCCGCGAAGGGTCGGTAATGGGGAACGGGGCCTGCCCGGATAACCGGCCGATCATGCCGAGTATCCACGGGGCGGCGGCATAGGCCACCAGCGCTCCCCAGTGGCCCCGAGCCAGCGAGTTGTAGGCGATGGGGCAGACGGCGTAGATCAGGGTCGCGGCCAACCGGCCGCGGCGCGAACCCCACCAGCGAGCCGCCCTGTAGGCGCCGAGGGGGCCGAGCACGAGGGGTGCCAGCACCACGACGTGCTGGAGGGTCCCGACCGCACCTCCGAGGGCAGTCCCGAGCAGCGCGAGCAGGCCTACCACCGGCGCAGCGGGGGCCGTAACCCCGACGCCTGTCTCGTGCCAGGTGGCCCACCATGCCCGCCAGAGGGTGCCTATCCCGGACGAGGTATTGGGCAGGCGCCCGATGGAGGGAATCTCGTGCCCGAAGAGTGACCGGGTGCCGATCAACAAAACGATGGCGAGCCCGAGAAGCACGAGCGTCGCGAGGCGGCGGTCGGTGGCAACCGGGGCTGGTCCCCTCTCCTCGTCGACGGCTGCCCCGGGGACGACGGGGAGGTTCTCCTCGTCCGGATCCCCGTACGCGATCGGCACGACCCGCCGGGCGGTCGGCGCAGGGGGCATCCCCTCGCGCACGTCATCGATTCGGGTGCGCACGAACGCGCGGAAGCGGGCGTTGCCCCGGCTCTGCAGCCTCCGGATCGACTTGTCGCCGGTTCGGCGGTGGCGCTGCAGGGACCGGCGGGCGCGCAGAACGTCCTTCAGGTTTGCGAACCCACGGAAGTAACAGACCAGAGCCCACCACGCGGCGCCTGGGCGGCCCTGCATCAGGCGGGTGGCGGACTCCCCGAGGATCCACAACAGCGCGAGCGGCAGGACCCAGACGAGGTCGTACCAGCGGTAACAGGTGAGGAGGGTCCTGATCCGATGGGCTTCCCGGAGGTACGCTCCGTCAGCCCGAGCGGAGGCGGTACCGCTGCCCGGGCGCAGCCCCTGCCGGGACGCCTGGAGATGCATGACCCTGGCGGCTGGAACCACGGTCACCCGCGCCCCGGCCACCCGGGCCCTCCACGACAAGTCCAGGTCTTCGCCGAAGCTGTCGATGCCCTTGTCGAAGCCCCCGAGCGCTTCGAAGAGGTCGGCCCGCACGAGGGTGACCCCGGAGGGTGCGACCAGGATCTCGCGGACGGCATCGTGCTGCTCCTGGTCCAGTTCGCCGGGGTCGATGAGGTCGTGCATCACCCCGACCCGGTCGGTGGTGGCCCCGACGGCGAGGAGACGCTCGGGGGCGTCCCACTGCACGAACTTGGGGGACGTGATCCCCGAGTTGGTCCTGTAGGCCTCCTCGACGAGCAACCGCATGGCGTCGGGAGCCAGCACGACGTCGTCATGACAGAGCAGGTAATGCGAGGCGCCGGCGACCAGGCGGCGCACCTCGTTGGCGGCCGTCCCGAAACCGACCCGGTCGGAGAGGCGATGAACGAAGGCTCCCGGGAGCACGGCGTTCACCGCGGGCGTCGGGTCGGTGGTGCTCGCGGCGTCGACCACGAGGACCGACATGTTGGGGTAGTCCTGCGCAGCGAACGACGACAGCACCTGCTCGAACCACGGGCCGGGGTTGCAGGTGACTACGACCGCCACGACCGCTGGGGCAGGCGCTTGAGATTCGGGGTCCATCCGGGCGGGCGAGCCTAGTGCCCGCGTTTTGCCGGGGCCGGTCGGGGAAAAGACCTAGAGGTCGCGGCTGTGACCGATGCCACGGTCAGGATCGGGTCGAAGTGCTTGCAGAGTGCTTGCAACTGTTATACAATATGGGTATCCCAGCAAGCGCCCCTGGTGGGTCGCCGAGGGATCGGATCGCAAGCAAGGAGAGAGAAGTGCCGGAGATTCCCTTCCCCCAGATCGACGTGAACAAGGCCGCCGCCGAATTCAACCAGGCGGTCAAGGACGGCGCCTACGTGGCCGTCGGCCTCGGAGTTCTCGGCTTCCAGCGGGCCCAGGTCCGCCGCGTCGAGCTGACCAAGCAGTTCACCGAGCTGGCCAAGGCCGTCGAGGCGCAGATCGGCGGGGTCGGCGAACTGGGCTCCCAGGTCGAGGCCTACGCCAAGCTCGCCCGCTCGCAGGCCGAGACCGCCCGCGAGGAGCTGACCCAGCAAGTCGGAGAGCAGCTGTCGGCCGCCACGAAGATGGTCGGTGTCCAGCTGGCGACGGCCCGCGAGCAGTTCGGCGATCTCACCAAGACCCTCCGGAGCTACGCCGGCATCAACTGAGCCGTCCGGCTGCCACCGGTCCGCCGGCGGTTCACATCCCCTTGGGTCAGCGCCCGGCCGCCTCTGCGGCCGGGCGCTTCCAGTAGGCGAGCACGTCGGCCAGCGTCTCGTCGAGGTCCACCTCGGGCGACCAACCCGTCGCCGAGCGGAGCTTGGAAGGATCTCCCCGCAGCTCCGGGAGGTCGACCGGCCGGACCCTCTCGGGGTCAACGACGATCGGGATGTCGACGCCCGCGATCCTCAGGAGCCGCTCTGCCACATCTCTGATGCTGACCGCGACTCCTGAGCAGACGTTGTACGCATCACCCGCCTCGCCCGACAAGGCCAGCGCCCTGTAGGCACGCACCACGTCGCGCACGTCGCTGATGTCCCGGCGCGCCTCGAGATTGCCCGTGTAGAGAGCAGGAGCCCCCGCGCGGGCGGCTTCGGCAACTTGCCGGGCAAGCGCGGGGACGACGAACTCCGTGCGCTGCCCCGGCCCGGTGTGGTTGAACGGGCGGGCCCTGACCACTTCGACACCGCGCCCGAGCCACGCCTGCAAAGCGGCGATCTCGGCCGCCGCCTTGCTCGCCGCGTACGGGCTGACCGGCGCAAAGGGCTGGTCCTCCGTGATCGGCAGGTCAGATCCGTCGACCCGCCCGTAGACCTCGGACGAGCTGACGAGCAGGACCCGCGGCGGGTGAGAGCATTGTGCGGCCGCCACCAGGACGTTTACGGCACCGATGGTGTTGACCGTGTACGTGGCGGCCTGGTCTTCCCACGAAGCGCCGACGCTGGCCTGGGCGGCGAGATGGAAGATGACCTCGGGAGCCGCCGCCACCACCGCCGATGCGATCGCCGCCGCGTCGGTGACGTCGACTTCGGCGTCGAGCCCCGTCACCTCGTCGCCCTGCGATTCGAGGTGGGCCACGAGCCATCGGCCCACGAACCCGTTGCTGCCTGTGACGAGCGCCCGCACGGAAGACGACGCTAGCGGCCGGTCAGCTCGCGGTATACGTCCCGGATTCCCGAGATCATCACCTCCACCGAAAGTTGCTCGCTCCTCGCGCGGCCGGCGGATGCGAGCCTGTCCCGCTCCTCAACCGACTCCAGCAAGTCGCCAAGCGCCCTCGCCCACTGCTCGACGGAGCCGGGCGTCACGAGCATGGCAGCGCCGGCCGTCACCTCCCTGAGCGCCGGGATGTCGGACGCCACCACGGGCGCGCCCTGGCTCATCGCCTCCACCACAGGCAGCCCGAACCCTTCGTGGATGCTCGGGAAGGCGAAGACCGCCGCGCCGGCGTAGAGCGCCCACAACTCCTCGTCGTCCACCCGTCCCAGCTGCACGACGTGCTCGGCCGCGAGCTCCGGCTGGAGCCACCCGTCGTAGCCGGCCAGCACCAACTGAAACCGCGGCGCACCGCTCCGCCGCCGCAGCTCGGCGACCGCAGCGACGAGGGTCCCGACCCCTTTTCGGGGCTCGAGGCTTCCGACCCAGAAGATGTAGGTCTCGCCGAGCAGCCCCCGGCCGGCGAGTATCTCGTCGCGCCGCGACGGCTCCACCACGCGTGGTGAGATCCCGTTGTGCACGACACGGATCCGATCGGAGGGTATGTCCGAGTTGTCGGTGATCTCCGACGCGGCCGCGTCGCTGACTGTCAAGACGATGTCCGCCCGGCGAGCCGCCGCCATCATGCCCTTTCGGTGGAACCGGCGGCCCCTCGGAGGGAACGCTTCGGGATACAGGTCCGCCGCAGCATCGTGGACCGTGACGACGAGCGGCACTCCCGATCTGGGCGGCACGGCGAGGGAGGGGGCGTGGACGAGGTCCGCCCTCCAAGCCCGGGGAATGTGCGGGATGCCGAGCGTGTGCCACGCGTCGTAGAGGAGCGGCCTCGGGATCGGCAGCATGCGCGCGTCGCAGTCGACACCGGCCACGTCGAACGCCGCGCGGACGTGCCGCCGTGGATGCAGCGCGGTGAAGGCGATGACCTCGTCGGCGGGAAACATGCGCGGCATTACAGTGAGAAGTTCCGACGTGTACCGGCCGATTCCGCCCGGTGACCGGTACAGGAGTTGCTCCGCATTGACTGCCACTCGCAACAAGCGAATCCTCTCCGTGCAACCTGTGGGCGACGGCGGAGGCTCCGAGCACGCCCTGATCCGCATGTTCCGCCAGTTGACGGAGGACGGTTGGGAGTGCCACGTAGCGGTCCCGGCGCCGGTGCGATTGGCCGAAGAGTATGCCTCCGCCGGTGCGACCTTGCACGTGCTGCCCATGGCCAAGCTCACGACGAGCGGTGGGCCGTGGCGTTGGGTCGCCTTCGCCGCGGCCTGGCCGGTCACAGTCGCGAGGCTCGCACTGCTCGTGCTGCAGACGCGGGCCGGCCTGGTGCACACCAACTCGCTGCATTCCTGGGTTGGCTGGGCAGCCGCCGCCGTGACGCACCGGCCACACGTGTGGCACGCGCGCGAGATCGTGTTCCAGTCAGCCGCCGCTCTGCGCCTGGAGCGCTTCCTCGCTCGCAACTTCGCCGATCTCGTTATCGCCATGTCAGGCGCGATCGCGGATCAGCTGGACCCGGCCAACGTCGTGGTCATCACCGACGAAGCCGACCCGCTCGTGTTTCGGCCGGACCGGGCGGGCACCTTCCGGGCTGCTGTCGGGATCCCCGACGAGCTCGTGCTGGTCGGCTCCGCCGCCCGCCTGGATACCTGGAAAGGATTCGACTCGCTGCTCGAGGCCTTCCCGATCGTGCGCGAGCAGCGACCCGGGGTCGACTTGGTGATCGCCGGAGCACCCGTAGCGGGGAAGGAGGCTTACGCGGCTGCCCTCGAATCGCGTGCCGCCTCGGTCGAGGGCGCCCACTGGCTCGGCCACCGGTCCGACGTGGCGGACCTCATGGCGGACCTCGATGTGTTCGTGGCTGTCTCGACGGAGCCGGAGCCTTTCGGGCTGGTCGTCGTGGAGTCGCTCGCGTCGGGCGTACCCGTGGTCGCCGGCGCCGCTGGGGGACCGCTGGAGATCCTTGGAGCCGAGGCGGTCGAACGGACCACGCCGGCGGGGCGCCTCGTCGAGCCCGGCAACGCGCCGGCGATCGCCGACGCCATCGTGTCGTTGCTGCCCGAGCGCAGCAGCACGCGGGCACGCCGGGAACGGGTGCCGCTGCGCAAGCCCGAGGAGGGACGCTTCGCCGAAGTCTTGGCGGACGTTCTGCGAGCGGGCAGGCTCAGCGCGTGGCGGCGATTTCCAGGTAGGCCCGGTGCAAGGCGGCGGACGACGCTTCCCAGTTGAAGGCCTCGACCCGCCTGTAACCCCTCTCGACCAGGCTCGAGCGGAGAACCTCGTCTCCGAGAACAGTTGAGATCGCTGCAGCAAACGCCCCGGCGTCGCCGGGTGCCACGAGCATCGCAGCGTCACCTGTCACTTCGGGCACCGAGCCCGCGGCGCTCGCCACGACCGGCACCCCAACCGCCATCGCTTCCAGGGGCGGGAATCCGAAACCCTCGTAGAGGGACGGGTAAGCGAGAACGGCCGCACCCCTCAGGACCTCGCCGGGATCGTCGAGCCAGCCCAACCTCTTCACCCGGTCACGGTGGCGCGCGGCGGCCACCGCGGCTGATAGCTGCGACTCGCCCCAGCCTGGCGGCCCCGCGATCCAGAGCTCGAGCTCGGGATGATCGCCAGCGATGTCGTCGAAGGCATGGACCAGCCCCGGGAAGTCCTTGCGCGGCTCCACCGTTCCCAGCGCGAGAACGTATGGCGGCCCACTGCGCCTCGGGTGATCCCGCTTGCCGTCGACTTCGACGCCCGGCGGGACGACGAAGACCCGGTCGGGGTCTACCCCGAAATGGTTGACGATCTCGTCGGCCACGAACCGCGATCCGGTGTGGACCCAGGCTCCGGTGTCGACCGCACGCTGCACGAGGTGCGGGTACCGGCGAGACGTGGCCGTGCACAGCTCTGGAAAGCGCACGGCAGCGAGATCCCACACCGTCACGAGCCGCTCTGCTCGCCGAGCCGGCGGCACGACGAAGTTGGTGCCGTGCACGACGTCCACCGGGCCGGTCCACGACTCGATGACCGGGAATGGCACCCTGCTCCACAGCCGTAGGAACACCCCTGCCGGCATGCGGGCCCGCGCGGGGCGCACACCTGCCGGAAGGTGGGCTCGCACCTTGTGCCATCCGGCTCCCGTGAGCCCGTAGCCGATCAGCGCGAGATCGGATCGCCGGGCGAGACCCTTGACCATCCCGGCAACCGCCACACCGATGCCCGTGCGGTCGCCGACCAGCGGCGTGGCGTCCAAGGCGACGGTGAGCACCGCCAGAACCTATCCGGGGTCGTCGATCCGCCAGGATATGTTGACTCGATGATCGCGGCCCTGGCTGGAGGAGTTGGAGCGGCACGCATGCTCAGCGGCCTCGCCTCCGCGATCGAACCGTCGCAGATCACGGCCGTGGTCAACACGGGCGACGACACGATCATGCACGGTCTGCACGTCAGCCCCGACCTCGACACAGTCACCTACACACTTGCCGGCATGATCAATCCCGAGACCGGCTGGGGGCTCTCCGGCGAGACCTGGTCGGCAATGGAGCAGCTACGCGCCTACAGCGGAAACCGGCTCGGATGGTTCAACCTCGGCGACAAGGACCTGGGCACCCACCTGTACCGGACCACGCGACTGGCGGAGGGCGCGTCGCTGTCGCAGGTCACGGCGGAGGTCGCCCGGAGGTGGGGCGTCCGGGTGAGGCTGCTGCCCATGTCGGACAGCAGGGTCGAAACCCGGGTGCTCGTCAAGGACGAACAGGGCACGACCGAGGACATCGCCTTCCAGGAGTACTTCGTCGCGCGCCGGCACAGCGTCGAAGTGGCCGGGGTGCGATTCGCGGGCGTCGAGGAGGCAACGGCCGCGCCGGGAGTCATCGAGGTGATCGAGCAAGCCGATGAGATCGTCATCTGCCCTTCGAATCCGATCGTCTCTATCGGACCGGTGCTGAGCACCGGGGGGATCGGCGAGGCCGTCGCCTCCCGGCGCGACGACTGCGTGGCCGTGTCGCCGATCATCGCCGGGCGGGCGCTCAAAGGACCCGCGGACAGGATGCTCGCCGAGCTCGGGCACGAGCCGTCGGTCATCGGCGTCGCGCGCATGTGGGCACCGTACGCTTCGACGCTCGTGATCGACGAGGCAGACCGCGCCCTCGCCGACCAGGTCGAGGCGTCGGGTATGCGCCCGGTGGTGGCTCCCACCGTGATGAGCGGTACCGCCGAATCGACAGCCCTCGCGATGATCGTGCTGCAAGCGGCGAGGCGATGACGGGCGCCGGCCCGCTTTCGATAATCCCCGTGAGGGGGATGCCAGAGGTGCGGCCGGGCGATGAGCTGTCGGAGTTGATCGCCGCCGCGGTGGAGCTCGCCGAAGGCGACGTCGTCGTGGTCACGCAGAAGGTCGTGTCCAAGGCGGAGGGTCGCCTCGTCGAGGTGGACCCGGACGACCCGTTGTCGCACAAGGAACTCGTCCGGCGCGAAGCGGTCCGGGTCCTGCGCCAACGCGGCGATCTGCTGGTGACCGAGACGCGTCACGGTTTCGTGTGTGCCAACTCCGGGGTCGATCTGTCGAACGTGGAGCGAGGGTGGGCGGCATTGCTGCCTATCGACGCGGACCGATCGGCACGCAGGATCCGTGACGGGCTGAGAGCACGTACCGGGGTCGGGATCGGCGTCGTCGTCTCCGACACTTTCGGCAGGACCTGGCGCAGGGGACTGACCGACGTCGCGATAGGGACTGCGGGTGTCGCCGCGGTAGTCGATCTGCGGGGGACTGCGGACGCGCTGGGCCGCGAGCTTGCCGTGACCGAGGTCTGCGTCGCCGACGAGCTTGCGGCAGCCGCCGAGCTGGTGATGGGGAAATCATCAGGTGTCCCGGTCGCCGTGGTACGCGGCGTCGATCCGTCGTGGCTGCGGGAGTCCTCGGTGCGCACCGAGATCGTGAGACCCTACGGCGAGGACCTGTTCAGGTAGGACGGGACTGCGGGGATCAGGAGCGTTTCGAGCGGAACCATTCGATGACGGCCGCTGCGCCGTCCTCGAGGGTGGTCCAGGGCTGCCAGCCGAGGTGGATGCGCGCCCGAGCCGGGTCGAGGCACGAGCGATGCAGCTCGCCTGCACGCGGGGGCGCCGTTACCGCCGGCTGGTCGACTCCGGCTTTGTCGGCCATGGTCCGGTAGAGGTCGTAAACGCTTGTCTCTGCCCCGGTCCCGATGTTCAACACGAGCCCGCCGCCGCGTTCGGCCGATCTGGCGAACGCGTCGACGACGTCATCGACGTAGACGAAGTCCCTGGTCTGCGAACCGTCACCGTAGATGGTGCACGGCTGCCCCGACAGGAGGCGGCCGGCGAAGATGGCGACGACGCCCGCTTCCCCGTGAGGGTCTTGGCGCGGTCCGTACACGTTGGCGAGTGCGAGCGAGGTGAACTCCAGGTTGTGCAGTTCGCGATATGCGTTGAGGTAGTCGCTGACGACCTTCTTCGCGACCCCGTACGGCGACAAGGGGGCCTGCGGGTGCGACTCCTTGACGGGTAGGTCCGCTGGGTCGGGGTCGCCGTAGATGGTGCCGCCGCTCGAGGCGAACACCACCTTCTGGGCACCACTGGACCTCGCTCCTTCGAGCACGCGCAGCGATCCCATGACGTTCACGTCCGCGTCGAAGAGCGGATCAGCGACCGACACTCGAACATCCGCCTGAGCCGCCAGATGGAACACCACCTCGGGGCGGCACCTGTTCATCAACTCCGCGAGATCGGGCGACCTGATGTCGAGTTGATGAAAGGACAGGCGTCCCTCCTTGCTGCGCCGGGCATCAGCCAGGTTGGCGAGCGATCCTGTCGAGAGGTTGTCGACGACGTCGACCGAGCTCCCCTCGGCGAGAAGGCGGTCCACCAGCGTCGAGCCGATGAAACCGGCTCCGCCGGTTACCAGCGCCTTCACTCGCCCTCCGGCAACTTCGCGCCCCTGAGAACCCGACCCGCAGCGACGATTTCACCGTCACCGAGCACCGTGAGATCGGCCACGTCAGCACCTTCCTCCACCTCGGCGCCGCGCCCGACTATCGACGACCGCACGTTCGCACCCGGCCCGATGACGACGTCGTCGAAGAGCACGGAGTCGATGACCTTGGCTCCGTCTCCGACCCGGACTCCCTCGCCCAGGACGCTCGACTCAACCGTCGCCCCGGCCGAGACCTCGCAGGACTCGGGGGGCGCCACCACGTATCGGAGATTGGCTGCAAGGTAGGTGGACGGGGTACCGGCGTCGACCCAGTCGGCGTCGGAGGCGAGAGCGAACAGACGGGCTGCCGCGGCGACCGCCGGGAAGATCTCCCTTTCGATCGACACCTTCCGGCCGGTGGGGATGCGGTCGACGACCGAGGGCTCGAGCACGTAGGTTCCGGCGTTGATCAGGTTCGTCGGGGCTTCCCCCGGCGGCTTCTCGATGAACGCGAGCACTCGGCCTTCGTCGTCGGTCGGCACGACACCGAACCTCGATGGGTCTTCGACCGGGGTCAGAGCGATGGTGGCCTCCGCGTCGTGCTCGCGGTGGAAACGGATAAGCGCGCTCACGTCGAGGTCCGTCAAGACGTCGCCGTTGGCGACGACGAACGTGTCTTGCAGCCGTGCGTGGCGGGCGGCGAAGGCAATGGCACCGGCGGTGTCGAGCGGCTCCGGCTCGACGGCGTAATGCAGACGGACGCCGGCGCACCGCCCGTCGGGGTACGCCTCCAGGAAAGCGTCGGGACGATACCCGAGCGAGAGGACCACCTCGTCGATTCCGTGCCTCGCGAGACCTGCGAGCACCCTCTCGATCATCGGGAGCCCGCCTACTGGGAGCATCTGCTTGGGTGTGGTGAAAGTGAGCGGGCGCAAGCGTGTGCCCTCGCCGCCGACGAGGACTATGGCCTTCATTTCTTGGTCGTGGTAGACGTCGCTGGAGCGGTGGTCGTCGGCGGGGTGGCCGGGGATGGGGTGGTCGTCGAAGTGGACGACGACGTCGCCAGATTTCCGAGGCTCGTGCTCACCTGTGCCGGCGGGGGCGGGATCTTCGACGCATCGGACGACGGCACGAAGGCGATGGTCAGGAGCGCCTGATCCTGGAGGGGGATCTCCCGCGGGTCGAGCTTTGGCAGCTGCCCCTTCGCGCCGTTGTACAGCCGGCCGACCGTGTCACCGACGAACGCGAACTCCTTCACGTAGACGTGCCCGGGTTTGCCACTGCACTTGTTGCCGTCCTGGTAGAGAGTGCCGCCGGGCAGCTGCATCTCGGCAGCGTTGAGGGTCATGCCGACCGCAGAGGCGAACTTGCCGAGGGTTGCGTTCTTGCCGGCGGCCGCCTTGACCTTCGGCTGTATCAGGATGATTCCCGGCGTGCTCGTGGTGATCCCTTGGGGGTTCTTGGCATGCTGGATGAAGGGCAGGAACTTCCCGCAGGCGTATACCGCGTAACCCTCGTGCCACGTGGTCCCGACCGTGGGGGCGGTGCTGCCCTGATTGTTGATCTGGGAGAGTCGCCGGTCCCGGCTGGTCACCGTACCCACTATCCCGAGCACGAAGATCAGGACTATTACCCCGAAATATGGCCAGGGAGTCCGTCCCCTGTACGTGCGACCACCACCGGTGCCTGCCGCGCGCGCAACCTTCTTGTTAGACGAGGCCTTCCCCATAGCGTTCGGTCAGGGTAGCGGCCGCGAGCGGTGGGCACCGGTCGCCGGTTCCGCCATCCGGGATGCGCCGGCGGGAGCGAACCGGTGCCAGGCGGCGGCCGCGATCAGCCTGGCCGCCAACCCGACTGCGACCAGTGGCAGGGCTGCACGCTTCGGCCCGGCGGTCGTCCGAGCTGCGAATCGCCACATGGAACGGTGGTGCGCGGCGAGCATCCTGTACGGGTGGCGGTCCGCCGACACCCCCTGCACGTGCACCACCTCGGCGCACGGCTCGTATGCGACCTCCCATCCTGCTCGCCGCGCCCGCCAGCAGAGATCCACGTCCTCCATGTACATGAAATACGACGGGTCGAAACCTCCGAGAAGGTCCCACACGTCGCGCCTGATCAAGAAGCAGGCGCCGGACACCCAGTCGACCCTCGCCGGAAGGTCGTGGTCGGCGTCGAGCAGCCGGTACCTGCGGGTGAACCGGTTGCGGGGCATGACCATCCCGAGCAGCCCGTGCCCGATCGCGTCGACCAGGTTCGGGAAGGTTCGTACCGACGGGTAGACGGAGCCGTCGGGGTTCAGGATCCTCGGTCCGACGATCCCCAGGCGGGAATCGGATTCGAGGGCGGCGACCAAACCGGCGACCGCACCGGGACACACCTCGACGTCGGGGTTGGCTATCAACAGCATGGGCTCGCTCTCGGCGGCGGGCGTCCCGGCTCCGAGGTTCGCTGCCCGGCCGTAACCCAGGTTCGCGCCGGTCTGCACCCAATGCGCGGAGCTGCGAGCAACCACGTCGCGTGAGCCGTCGGTGGAACCGTTGTCCACGACGACCGCCGTCTTTATCCCCTCGATCTCCAGCGTCGACAAGCAACGCTCGAGGTGGTCTGCAGCGTTGTAGTTGACGACAACCGCCGCCACGCTTGCCCCGAGCCGGCCGCTCACCTCGCCGCAGTCGCTCTGAACCACTCGACGGTTCGCGCCAAACCGTCGCGCAGCGGCGTCACCGGCTCCCATCCGAGCTTCGTGCGCGCGATCGTCAGGTCGGGCCGGCGCTGCGTGGGGTCGTCCGCCGGCAGCGGAAGATGCGCCATCTCGGACTTCGAGCCCGCCAGCTCGATGATCAGCGAGGCGATCTCGGCGATCGTCCGTTCGTCGTCGTTGCCGATGTTCACCGGCGTGGACACGTCCGATTCCAGTAGCGCGAGCAGGCCGGTCACTTCATCCTCGACGAAGCACAGGCTGCGTGTCTGGGTCCCGTCCCCGTACACCGTGAGCGGTTCGCCTCGGAGCGCCTGCGTGGCGAAGTTGGACACCACCCGCCCGTCGTCGTGACGCATGCCCGGGCCGTACGTGTTGAAGATCCGCGCAATCCGCACCTCGACGCCGTGGCGCCGCTGGTACGCCATCGTCAGCGCCTCGCCGAACCGCTTTGCCTCGTCGTAGACGGACCGCAGCCCGACCGGGTTGACGTTGCCCCAGTAGCTCTCGGGTTGGGGATGCACCTGCGGGTCGCCGTACACCTCGCTCGTCGACGCCTGTAGGAATCGAGCACCGGTGCGGACACACAGCTCGAGAAGGTTCACCACGCCCCGGCTCCCGGTCTCCAGGATCTCGAGCGACAGGGGCACGAAATCGGCAGGTGACGCCGGGCAGGCCAGGTTGACGACCGCGTCGAGCGGGCCGGCGTCGAACTCCGCCAGCGAGGCGATGTCGGCCTCGACGAACGTGTACCCGGGTTCGTCTTGGAAGTCCTTGACGTTGCCGACGGTCCCGGTCACGAGGTTGTCGACGCAGATCACCTCGTCGCCGCGATCGAGGAGTCGGCTGCACATGCAGCGGCCGATGAAGCCGGCGCCGCCGGCCACGAGTATGCGCACCTACGACCTGCCCATACCGGCGTACTCGCATCCGGCCGAGCGGGCCGACGCCGGATCCAGCATATTTCGGGTGTCGACGATCGAAGGGTGCTCCATCGTCGCCGCGACCTTCTTGAGGTCGAGGCTGCAGAACTCGGGCCACTCCGTCAGCACCACCAGAGCGTGCGCCCCTTCCACCGCCGTGTACGGGTCGTCACACACCTCGAGTTCCAGACCCGCGAGGCAGGAATGGTCGGGGGTCGGGAGCGTCGGGTCGAAGGCCTTCACCTTCGCTCCCCGGGAAACCAACTGTCGCAGAACCGCAATGGCCGGTGACTCCCTGAGATCGTCCGTCGCAGCCTTGAAAGTCAGGCCCCACGCGGCGACCGTCGCGCCTTCGAGCGGGCGGCCGGCGGCGGCGGCAACCTGGTCGGTGACGTGCTCGAACTGACGCTCGTTCGCGGCGATCACCTCCCGTAAGAGGGAGAAGTCGTAACCGTGCTCGTCGGCAATGCGCAGCAGCGCGCTGGTGTCCTTGGGGAAGCAGGAGCCTCCCCACCCTGGGCCCGGCGCGAGGTGATCGGCGCCGATACGCCTGTCGTAGCTCATGCCGCGGATCACGTCCATGGAATCGGCGCCCACGACCTGGCACAGGTTGGCTATCGCGTTGACAAACGACACCTTGGCAGCGAGGAACGCGTTACACGCGTACTTGATCGTCTCCGACGAGGCCGGGTCGGTTATGAGGATCGGAGCGCCCAGCGGCTCGTACAGGGCTGCCAGCTTCTCGCCTGCCGCCCGGTCGTCTGCGCCGATCACGACCCTGTCGGGATGAAGCCAGTCGGAGACCGCCTTGCCCTCGCGCAGGAACTCCGGGTTCGACACGACGGAGGTGTCGGGCCGGTTGAGGGCCGTGACGACGAGGGCCGCCGATCCCACCGGCACCGTCGACTTGGTCACCACGACAGCGCCCGGTGTCAGGTGCGGCGCGATCTGGGACGCGGCCTGCTGCACGTAACTCAGGTCTGCCGCGCCGTCCGCTCCTTGGGGCGTCGGGACGCACAAGAAGACGAAGCCGGCGCCGGCAGCGGCAGCGGAGGGGTCGGACGAGAAGGTCAGCCTGCCCGACGAGATGCCCTCTTCGAGCAGCTTCGGCAGGCCCTCTTCGAGGATCGTCGGTTCGCCGCGGTTCAGCGTCTCCACCTTGGCCTCGTCGACGTCGACGGCGACGACCGAGTTGCCAAGATGGGCCAGGCACACGGCCGTCGTGAGGCCGACGTAGCCGGCGCCGATTACGGCTATCGTCGCCGGCTGGTTCCCTGCGTTGTTTGTCATGGATTGATCCGAATGAACCTTTGTTGGGGGTGGCCTTTGTCAGGGTGCGAGGAGCGCCTTTACGGTGCGCTCCAGAGGTTCGTGGTAGTCCGGAAGGAGGGGAATGCCCCCAAGACGCAGGGCGGAGTTGTCGAGTACCGAGTTGGCGGGCCTGGGTGCGGGTCGCGGCGGATGCAGATCTTTCGTCCTGATCGGTTCGACCCTGGATGAGTCGAGTCCTGCCGCTTCGAGGACCGCCTGCGCGAAGCCGAACCAACTGGTCGGGCCCTGGTTGGTGACGTGGAAGAGCCCTCCGCGCCGGCTGAGCCCGAGCCGGAGAAGCACGCCTGCGAGGTCTTCGGTGAACGTCGGGCAGCCCCGCTGGTCGTCGACGAACTTCATGGCACCGTCACCGGAAGCGAGGCGGAGGATGGTCTTGACCATGTTGGCGCCGTTGACGCCGCACACCCAGGACGTGCGGACGATGGTCGCTCCCGGGAGGCACGCCCGGATCTCCTCTTCGCCGCCGAGCTTCGATCGGCCGTAGACGCCGAGAGGGTTCGGTCGGTCCCACTCGTGATACGGATCGGACGAGGTGCCGTCGAACACGTAGTCGGTGGACACCGCCACGAGGTGCGAACCCGCCTGCCCAGCTGCCTCCGCGACATACCGGCACCCGAGCGCGTTGATCTTCCAGGCCCGGTCGGGATCGGATTCGCACGCGTCCACCGCTGTCCATGCCGCGGCATGGATCACCATGGCAGGTTTGATCGACGTGATCGCCGACATCACCTCGTCGCGATCACCCACGTCCAGCTGTTCGTGGCCCGCAGCGATGACCTCGTGGTGGCGCTCGCGGCTCGTCAAGCGCACCACATCGGTGCCGAGCTGTCCATGCGCACCGGTGACGAGTATCCGCAACTGCCTAGCCTCGTGCCTTGAGCGGTTCCCACCACCACCGGTTGTCGCGGTACCACCCGAACGTGTGCTCCAGCGCGTCGTCGAACTTGCGCGACGGCTCCCATCCGAGGGCACGGACCTTCGACGAATCGATGGCGTAACGGCGGTCGTGGCCGAGGCGGTCCTCGACGTACTGGATCGAGTCGTCGCCGGCGCCGGCGAGCGCGAGAAGGCGTTCGGTCAGCTCCCGGTTGGCCAGCTCGTTTCCACCGCCGATGTTGTAGATCTCGCCGAGCTTCCCCTCGCGCAGGACCAGGTCGATGGCGGAGCAGTTGTCCTCGACGTAGAGCCAGTCCCGCTTGTTGAGGCCGTCGCCGTACAGAGGCACCCGCTTGCGGTCCAGCAGGTTGGTCACGAACAGGGGAATGACCTTCTCGGGGTACTGCCAGGGGCCGAAGTTGTTGGACGAGCGGGTGACCACGACGGGCAGCCCATAGGTCGAGTAGTACGACCGCGCGATGAGGTCAGAACCGGCCTTGGAAGCGCTGTACGGAGACCTCGGGTCGAGAGGGTCCGACTCCGTGCTCTCGCCGCTGTCCACAGAGCCATAGACCTCGTCGGTGGAGACGTGCACGACCCGTTCGATTTCGAGGGTGCGGCACGCGTGCATGACTGCGTTGGTACCCACGCAGTTCGTCACCACGAAGTCCTCTGGTCCGGCGATCGAGCGGTCCACGTGGCTCTCCGCAGCGAAGTGCAGGACCGCGTCATGGCCCCTCGCCGAGTCGGTGAAGGACCTGAGGTCGCAGATGTTGGCGTGGACGAACCGGAATCGCGAGGGGTACGCCGACTCCACGTCCTCCAGGGTCGAGCGGTTGCCTGCGTAGGTAAGAGCGTCGTAGACGGTCACCTCGTCGTCGGTGTGCTCCAGAACCCACCGGACGTAGTTGGAGCCGATGAAACCGGCGCCGCCCGTGACCAGAAGCTTCATCTTACGAGGATAACAGGGGGCTTCGAAGCGACCCCTGGCAGTCGGCTCTTGTGGCTGCGGCGTTGCGGGTCTTCAACCGAGGTCGATGCTGCCGTGGTCACCGACCATGAGACGGGTCGCCCTCGGCCGCCGGTCGCTGCGGGTGACCTCCACCTGTTGGCCCAGCAACGAATCCTCCAGGCGCCCGGCCCGGATGACCCTGCAGTTCTCGAGCACCACCGAATGCTCGATCTCGCTGCCTTCGATCTCGCAATCCCGGCCGATGGCTGTGAAGGGGCCGATGAAGCTGTCGACGATCGTCGTGCCGGCGGCTATGGCGACCGGGCCCCGGACACGGCTCCGAACGATCCGGGCACCCGCCTCGACCACCACCCTGCCGTCGATCTCGGAGTCGTCGTCCACGTCACCCTCCACCCTCCGCTCGACGGTCTCGAGCATGAGGCGGTTGGCTTCGAGCAGCGGAGTGAGCTTGCCGGTGTCGATCCACCACCCTTCGAGGATCTGGGTCCGCACCCTGTAGCCGCTGTCGACCAACCACTGGATTGCGTCGGTGATCTCCAGCTCTCCACGCGCTGACGGCTTGATCGACGCGACCGCCTCGTGCACCCGTCGGTCGAACAGGTAGACACCGACGAGTGCGAGATTCGAGGGCGGATGCTCCGGCTTCTCGAGGAGCCTGACCACGGTGCCGTCGGGGTTCAGCTCCGCGACCCCGAAGCGGTGCGGGTCGGGGACCTCTTTCAGCAGGATCTGCGCGCATGGTGCGTCTCCGGCGTCGTCGAGCGTCGGTGCCATGAAGCGCCGGCGGTCCTCTTCGAAGCGCTCCACGAACTCGCGGAGGCTCTGCTTCAAGAGGTTGTCCCCCAGGTACATGACGAAGTCGTCGTCGCCGAGGAAGTCTCGGGCGATGAGCACCGCATGGGCGAGCCCCAGCGGCGCTTCCTGGGGTATGTAGGTCACCGAGATCCCCCACGCGGAGCCGTTTCCTACCGCGCCCTTGACCTCATCAGCGGTGTCGCCGACCACGATGCCGACCTCTTTGATTCCCGCCTCGGCGATCTCCTCCAAGCCGTAGAAGAGGATCGGCTTGTTCGCCACAGGCACCAGCTGCTTGGCCCTCGTGTGGGTGATGGGCCGCAGGCGCGTCCCCGCACCGCCGGCCAGGATCAACGCCCTCACCCGTGCTCCTGAAGTCGCCCGCGGACGGGATCTGCTTCTGAAGCTCCGCATGGCCGTCCGGGCACGAGGACCCCTCCCCTGGGAGAGATCACATCCGCTGGCGGCTTGTGGAGCACCGCGACGACGTTACCAAGCGTGCTGCGGACCGCCACCGGGGCGCACGTGCACGACGTCGCCGGCGGAAACCGCTACCGGCTCAGAAGCCTCTCCCGCGTCAGGACGTACGACCAGCCTGCCGTCGTCGTCGATCGCCTCGGCGAAGCCGGTGATCGCCTGCCCGTGCTGCTCGACCAGCACATGCCTGCCCACCGTGGCGCACTCGGTCCGGTACCGCTCGGCAACGTCGTCCCAGTGATCCAGCAGAGCGTCGAGGTGGCGCAACCAGGATGGCAGCAGCACCCCACGGCTCACCCTGCGTCCCGCCGCCTCGTCCAGGTACGCGGCGCCCGGGGGGCACGAGTGCACGTTGAGCCCCATGCCGGCAACGAGGGCCCCCGCGGTGGATTCGGCCAGCACCCCGGCGAGCTTGCGCCCCTGCCAGAGGAGGTCGTTGGGCCACTTCAGATCTGCCGCCACCCCTGCGACGTCCGCGCACGCGTCCTTCGCCGCCAGCCCTGCAGCGGCGGTGACCAGGTGCCATCGCTGCATCGGAAGCCCATCGGGTCTGAGGAGCAGCGATACCAGCAGGCCCGCACCGGGCTCAGCCTCCCAGGTGCGGTCGAGGCGTCCACGCCCCGCCGTTTGGAGGTCGGTCGCTATGACGATCCCCTCGTCGCCGCCCGCCTGGGCGAGCTCGGCGACGACGCGGTTGGTCGAGTCGGTCACCTCCAGCAGACGGATATCCCAGAAGCGCGTGGAGGCCGCCAGGTCTTCGCGGACTCGCTCCTCGATCATCACGCTGCCAGAATGCCTCTTCGTGCTGAGCAAGGTCTTGATAGCCAACCGGGGCGAGATCGCTGTCCGGGTAATCCGCACCTGCCAGGAGCTCGGGATAGCCACGGTCGCGGTGTATTCGGACCTCGACCGCGAAGCACTGCACGTCCGGCTCGCCGACGAGGCATACGCCCTGGGCGGCCAGACTGCCGCCGAGAGCTACCTGGACACGCAGAAGATCCTCGATGTGATCAGCCGCTCGGGTGCCGACGGTGTGCACCCGGGCTACGGGTTCTTCTCCGAGAACGCGGACTTCGCCAGGGCGATCACCGACGCAGGGGTCGCCTGGATCGGACCGCCGCCCGAGGCGATCGAGGTGATGGGCGACAAGATCAGCTCCCGTCTCGCGGCGGAGCGAGCGAAGGTGGCCGGGGTGCCCGGAACGACCGAGGTCCTCACATCTCCTGACGAGGTCGTCGCGTTCGGCGAGGCACACGGGTGGCCTGTGGCGATCAAGGCCGCGTACGGCGGTGGTGGTCGCGGGATGCGCGTCGTGCGCGAGGCCCAGGAGGCCGCCGGCGCGCTCGAATCCGCGCAACGAGAGGCGGAGAAGGCCTTCGGCCGGCCGGAGAGCTATCTCGAGCGGTACCTGACCTGGCCCCGGCACGTCGAAGTGCAGGTCTTCGCCGACACCCACGGGAACGCCGTGTACCTCGGCACCCGTGACTGCTCGGCCCAGCGCCGGCACCAGAAGCTGATCGAAGAGGCCCCTGCGCCCGGGATCCCCGAGTCCACGCTGGCTGCGATGGGCGAGGCCGCGGTAAAGGTGGCCAAGGCATGCGGTTACGTCAACGCCGGAACCGTCGAGTTCATCTACGAGGACGGAGACTTCTATTTCCTCGAGATGAACACACGGCTGCAGGTGGAGCATCCCGCGACCGAAGCCGTCGTGAGCATGGACCTCGTGGCGCTCCAGCTGCGAATCGCCGCCGGTGAACCACTCGGATTCACGCAGGACGACGTCAGGATCCATGGTCACGCGATCGAGGTGCGGATCAACGCCGAGGATCCCGCCGGCGGCAGGTTCCTCCCCTCGCCCGGGACGATCACCAAGTTCCGGCGACCCGACGGGTTCGGCGTGCGTACCGACGCCGGTTACGAAGAGGGCGACACGGTGAGCCAGTTCTACGACAACCTCATCGCGAAGGTGATCGCCTGGGGAACCGACCGCGAAGACGCCCGCCGCCGGATCCTCCGCGCCCTGCGCGAGATGGAAGTCGAGGGCCCGGCGACGACGATCCCGGCCGATATCGCGATCCTGGAGCACGAGGACTTCGTCAACATCGAGCACTCCACCAACTGGGTGGAGCAGAAGCTGGACCTGAGCGGGATTGCCGCCAGGCCGGCGGCAGCCCCGGCTGCGGGTGAGGGGCCGGAGGCGAAGGTCCAGCGCGACGTGGACGTGGAGATCGACGGCCGGCGTTACCAGGTGAAGGTCTGGGTGCCGAATGCCGCGCCAGTCGTCGCTGCCGGCGCCTCTGTCACCGGCTCGCGGCCCGCACGGCCCCGGCCCGGCAGCGCGCACGGATCGGGCCAAGGCGTGGGCGGCACCGGTGAGGTCGCCGTGCCCATGCAAGGGACCATCGTCAAGGTGCTGGTGGCGGTGGGCGATAGCGTCGAGGTGGGCCAAGCGGTGACCGTGCTGGAGGCCATGAAGATGGAGAACAACATCACCGCCGAAGCGTCCGGCACCGTGAAGGAGATCCGGGTCAAGCCCGGCGACGCGGTCGGAGCCGGAGACGTGGTAGTCGTAGTCGGGTGAACGACGCCACCGGCCCCGCCGCCGGGCGCGGCGACGAGGCGGTGGTGATCGGGCGGGCAGGGCTGACGATCGAACAGGTCGTGAGGGTGGCGCGCCAGCGTGCGCCCGTCTCCGTTGGCGGCGACGCCCGAGAGTCCTTGGAGCGATCTCACCGGGTCGCGCTCGACCTCGTCGGCGGCGAGCGCGCCGTCTACGGTCTGTCGACGGGCTTCGGGGCGCTGGCCGACCGCTACATCGAGCCCGGCAGGAGGCAGGACCTTCAGACCGGGCTGGTCCGGTCGCACGCCGCGACGGTGGGCGACGAGGTCGAGCCAGAGATCGTGCGGGCGATGATGGTCCTGCGCACCGCGACGCTCGCGAAGGGGTTCTCAGGGGTCCGGCCGCTGCTGGTTGAAGCGATCGTCGGGTTGCTCAACCACAGGATCACACCGGTGGTCAGGGAGCACGGCTCCCTCGGGTGCAGTGGCGACCTCGCCCCCCTCGCGCACGCGGCGCTGGCGCTGATAGGCGAGGGCGATGTCGACGTCGAGGGGGTCGGCCGGATGGGCGCCGGCGAGGCCCTGCGCCTGGCTGGCCTCGAACCATCGGCATTGCAGGCCAAAGAGGGACTGGCGCTGACGAACGGGACCGACGGCATGCTCGGGATCCTCTGCCTCGCGTGCGAGGACCTGCGCATGCTCCTTCGCACCGCCGACGTGGCCGCGGCGATGTCCGTGGAGGCACTGCTGGGGACGGACCAGGCGTTCATGCCGGAACTCGCGGCCCTACGCCCCCACCCCGGCCAGGCCGCCTCCGCCGCCAACATCTTCACGGTCTTGTCGGGGTCGGCGATCGTCGAGTCGCACAAGCAGGGCGACTCGCGCGTGCAGGACGCGTACTCGCTGCGCTGCGCGCCGCAGGTCCTTGGCGCGTGCAGGGACACACTCGACCACGCGGAGCAGGTCTTGAGACGAGAGTTGGCGTCCGCGATAGACAACCCCGTCGTGCTCCCGGACGGGCGGGTTGCATCGTGCGGCAACTTCCACGGCGCACCACTGGCGTACGTGGCGGACTTCCTGGCGGTGGTGGTCGCCGACGCCGCATCGATCTCGGAACGCCGGATCGACCGCCACCTCGACCCGGCAAGGTCGCACGGTCTGCCGCCCTTCCTCGCGGCCGATCCCGGTGTCGATTCGGGACTGATGCTCGCCCAGTACAGCGCGGCTGCTCTCGTTGCCGATTGCCGGCGGCTCGCTGTTCCGGCGAGTACCGACAACGTCCCGACGTCGGCCATGCAGGAAGATCACGTGTCCATGGGGTGGGCCGCTGCGCTGAAGCTCCGCCGGTCGGTGGTCAACCTTGCCCGCGTCACGGGCATCGAGGTGATGACGGCCGCTCGCGCGATCGAGATGCGATCCCCGCTGCGGCCGGCGCCGGCAACCGCCACTGTGGTGCAGGGGCTTCGCCGGCGCGTGCCGGGGTTGGGGCCCGACCGCTACATGGCGCCCGAGATCGACGCCGCTACCGAAGCCGTCCGGTCAGGCGAGGTGCTGGGCTGGGCCGAGGCGGTGACGGGCCCGTTGCGGTAGGCGGCCGGCGGCCGGCGGTTCTTGAGGGACATTCGTTTTTTGCGGGACGTCGCCGTCGCCAGATGACGTCTGTGTCCCGCAAAACGCCGTCGTCCCGCAAAAACCGTCCGGCGTGATGCTGTTGTGCGCTGCGTGATGCGCTGCGTGGTGCGCTGCTGCCCCCCGCCGGCGCCCCGCCGCCCGGGGGGCTCCGAGGGCGGTAGCGTCTGGCGCGATGCCCAGCGCGCGGGTGGTCAGGGCCGCGAGAGGACCGGAGCTGCACTGCCGCTCCTGGCCTCAGGAGGCGGCGTGGCGGATGCTCCACAACAACCTCGACCCCGACGTCGCAGAGCGCCCCGAGGATCTCGTCGTCTACGGCGGCGGGGGCAAGGCTGCGAGGGACTGGGCGAGCTTCGAGGCGATCTCACGGACGCTTCTCGAGCTAGGCGACGACGAGACCCTGCTCGTCCAGTCGGGCCGGCCGGTCGGGGTCTTGCGGACTCACGAATGGGCACCGCGTGTGCTCATCGCCAACTCAAACCTTGTGGGCGAATGGGACAACTGGGACGAGTTCCGGCGCCTCGAGAAGCTCGGCCTCACGATGTACGGGCAGATGACCGCCGGCTCGTGGATCTACATCGGGACGCAGGGAATCCTGCAGGGAACCTACGAAACCTTCGCCGCGGTGGCGGCCAAGCGTTTCGGCGGGTCGCTCGCCGGCACCCTCACGCTGACCGCCGGCGCCGGCGGGATGGGTGGAGCGCAGCCGCTGGCGGTGACAATGAACGGAGGCGTCGTCGTCTGCGCGGACGTCGACCGGACCCGACTTCAGCGCCGGCTCGATACTCGCTACCTCGATGTGGTCGCCTCGGACGTGGACGACGCAATGCTGCAGGCGCGGGAAGCCCAGAAGGAGGGCATGGCTCTGTCGGTCGGCGTCGAGGCCAACGCCGTCGATCTGTTGGAGACGATCGTCCGGCGCGACGAGCCGGTCGACGTCGTCACGGACCAGACACCGGCACACGACCCGCTGATGTACGTCCCTTCGGGCTTCACGCCGGCGGAGGCCGATGACCTGCGACGCTCGGATCCGGACGACTACCTGATGCGAGCCCGCGAGACCATCGCACGCCACGTCACCGCGATGGTCACCTTGATGGACCGCGGCGCCGAGGTGTTCGACTATGGGAACAGCTTGCGTGCAGAGGCACGTCTCGCCGGCGTCGAGCGGGCGTTCGACTACCCCGGTTTCGTGCCGGCGTACATACGGCCGTTGTTCTGCGAGGGCAAAGGCCCGTTCCGCTGGGCCGCGCTTTCGGGCGACCCGGCTGACATCGGGGTGACCGATCAGGCCGTGCTCCAAGAGTTCCCGGACAACGACCCGCTCGCCCGCTGGATACGCCTCGCCTCCGACAAGGTCGCGTACCAGGGCCTGCCCGCTCGCATCTGCTGGCTCGGGCTCGGTGAGCGCGCACGTATGGGTGAGAGGTTCAACGAACTGGTTGCGTCCGGGCGCATCAAGGCCCCGATCGTCATCGGGCGGGACCACCTCGACTGCGGCTCCGTCGCGTCGCCTTACCGGGAGACGGAAGCCATGGCAGACGGTTCCGACGCGATCGCCGATTGGCCGCTGCTGAACGCGATGGTGAACGTCGCTTCGGGCGCGTCCTGGGTGAGCATCCACGACGGCGGCGGCGTGGGTATCGGTCGGTCCGTCCACGCGGGCCAGGTGACGGTCGCCGACGGCACGCCGCTCGCCGCCGAGAAACTTCAGCGCGTGCTCACGAATGATCCGGCCACGGGTGTCATCCGCCACGTCGACGCCGGCTACCCCGAGGCGCGCAAGGTCGCCCGGGCTCGCGGTGTGAACATCCCGCAACGGGGGACGGACCCGTGACGGTCCGCCACGTGGCGACTATCGGTCACCCGGTGCTGCGCGAGTGGGCGGTTCCGGTCGATCCGGCTTCGCTCGATGATCCCGCCACCCAGGCCTTCATCGACGATCTGATCGAGACCATGCGCTACTGCAACGGTGCCGGCCTCGCCGCCCCCCAGGTGTTCGACTCGCGCCGCATCGTGGCGATCGAGGTCAGCTCCAACCCGCGCTATCCCTACAAGCCCGACATCCCTCTCACGGTGCTCGTCAACCCAGAGATCGAACCCTTGAGCGACGAGACATTCGACAACAACGAGGGCTGCCTTTCGGTCCCGAACCTCCGCGGCGTCACCCAGCGGTTCGTGGAGATCGCTGTCAAGGCCCTCGATCGCCACGGCGGACCGTGGGAGAAGGAGGTACGCGGGCTGTCGGCGGTCACGTTCCAGCACGAGGTGGACCACCTAAACGGCAAACTCTTCCTCGATCGAGTGATGGACCCGACGACGCTGACGACGTGGGAACAGTACGAGCGCTTCGGAAAGCAGGAGTTCACGAGCCGGGCGGCCGCGCTCGTGGCGAGGTTCGGTTCCTGAAGGTGCACGGCAACGGAACCTGGTGGGCGGAGCACGCCTGGCTCGGCGGTGAACGCAACGCCGGAGGAGTTCTTATCGGGGTGAAAGACGGGACCTTCTCGTCTGTCACCCCCGGGGTACCGGTCCCGCCGCCCGGTGCAACGACGCTAAGGGGCATCACGATGCCCGGCCTGGTCAACGCGCACTCACACGCATTTCACCGGGCATTGCGCGGACGGACCCACGACGCACGCGGAACGTTCTGGTCATGGCGCGACACGATGTACAGGGCGGCCGAGGCTCTGGACCCGGACCTCTACCTGAGACTGGCGCGTGCGGTGTTCGCCGAGATGGTCCTCGCCGGGTACACGACCGTCGGCGAGTTCCATTACCTGCACCACGACCCGCTCGGTCGCCCGTACTCGGACCCCAACCAGATGGGCTCGGCCCTTCTCGGGGCCGCATCCGAAGCCGGTATCCGCATCACCCTTATCGACGCGTGCTACTTGAGCGGAGGGTTCGGCGAAACCGCCCTCGAGGGGGTGCAGAGGCGGTTCAGCGACACAGACGTTTCGTGCTGGGCTGAGCGCGTCGCCTCGTTGAAGACCGGTGACGGCCAACGCATGGCCGCGGCCGTCCACTCCGTGCGAGCCGTGCCGCCGGGGGCCATCAAGCACCTTGCGGCGTACGCAGCGCAGAGCGGGTGGCCGCTTCACGCGCACGTCTCCGAACAGCGCGCGGAAGTCGACGACTGCATGGCGGCGACCGGTCTCAGCCCGTTCCAGCTGCTGGAAACCGCGGGAGCACTCGACTGTGACTTCACCGCGGTGCACGCCACGCACGCCGGTCCGCACGACGTGGTCGTGCTCGGAGACTCCCGAGCCCACGTCTGCGCCTGCCCGACCACCGAGCGGGATCTCGGCGACGGCATCGGTCCCTTCGCTCGGATGCGGGACGTCGGCGTTCAGCTGTGCCTGGGAAGCGATTCGCACGCTGTCATCGACGGCTTCGAAGAAGCACGGGCCCTGGAGATGGATTCGCGCCTCGTGAGCGAGCAGCGCGTCCTCTTCTCCTCCTCGGAGCTCATCCGCGCCGCGACATCAGCGGGGTTGGAGTCGCTCGGATGGTCCGCGGGAGGGCTCGCGCCGGGCCAGCCTGCTGACTTCGTGTCCATCCGGACGGACACCCCCAGGACCGCCGGCTGCGACCCGGAGCTTGCCGCGTCGACGATCTTCGGCGCGTCCGCGGCCGACGTCGACACGGTGGTCGTGGGCGGCGACACGATCGTCGACGGAGGCGAGCACACACGCATCGAGAACCCGGCGGCCGCGATCGCAGCAGCCGTCGACGAGGTCTGGGCATGGCATCGATAGCCCTGACCGCGATCGCGGAACTCGTCACCTGCGACCCCGCGATCGGCCGCGGCGAGCTCGGGATTGTCGACGACGGCGTCCTCGTGGCGGATGAGGGGACGGTGGTTTACGCCGGGCCGCGACGCGGCGCTCCGTCGGGTGTGGAGATGCAGGTCGAGCTGCACGGACACTGCGTCGTTCCGGGTTTCGTCGACTCGCACACGCACCTCGTCTTCGCGGGCGACCGTGCCGGCGAGTTCACCCGGCGGATGGCGGGCCAGCCTTACCAACCGGGGGGGATCCTGGAGACGGTCGCGGCGACCAGGGCCGCCGGCCGGCCGGCGCTCGAAGCCCACGCCGGCCGGTTGGCGCGCGAGGCGATGAGCTACGGCACGACGACACTCGAGGTCAAGACCGGATACGGGCTGACGCCGCGGCACGAGGCGATCCTCCTCGACGTGGCCAGAGGGGTCACGTCCGAAGCCACCTTCCTCGGAGCGCACATCGTGCCGGCCGAATACGAGCACGACAGGGCGGGATACATCGCGTTGCTCACGGAGGTCATGCTGCCGGCCGCCGAGGGGGTCGCCAGGTGGTGTGACGTCTTCTGCGAAGCCGGCGCCTTCGACGTCGACGAGTCGCGAGCTGTACTGCAGGCCGCACGCGACCGCGGTCTGGGGCTGCGGGTCCACGCCAACCAGCTCTCCGCCGGAGGCGGAGTGGCTCTTGCCTGCGAGATGGGCGCCGCGTCCGCCGACCACTGCACCCATCTCACACCCGGCGACGTCAGCGCGCTCGCGGATTCGGACACTGTCGCAACGATCCTTCCGATAAGCGACTTCTGCACCCGCCAGCCGTACGCGGACGGCAGGCGGCTCATCGACGCAGGCGCGACGGTGGCGTTGGCCAGCAACTGCAACCCGGGCTCGAGTTACTCCGTTTCGGTGCCACTGGCCATGGCGCTCGCGGTGCGCGAGTGCGGGCTGTCCGCCGGTGAGGCCCTGTGGGCCGCTACGGCCGGCGGGGCTCGTGCGCTACGGAGAAGCGACGTCGGCAGGCTGGCGCCCGGCTGCCGCGCCGACGCCCTGGTGATCGCAGCCCCGTCCCACGAGCACCTCGTGTACCGGATGGGTTCGAACCTCGTGTCGGCTGTCCTGAAGGATGGGAAGTGGGCCCGGGGCCATTTATCGTGACCGGTCGGTAGCCCAATAACCTGGACGGCATGCCCCCCGCCGACGAGCGCCGCACCGACTCCGGGATCGAGATAAGGCCGGTCTACTCGACCGCAGACCTCGAGGGCTGGGACCCCGCCAAGCAGCTCGGATCCCCCGGCGCCTACCCCTACACGCGCGGCATCTACCCCACCATGTACCGCGGGCGGCCGTGGACCATCCGGCAGTACTCGGGCTTCGGCACCGCGGAGTCGACCAACGAGCGCTGGCGCCTGTTGCTCGCCGGAGGCGGCACGGGACTCTCGTGCGCGTTCGACCTCCCGACGCAGATGGGCTACGACTCCGATCACCCCCGCGCCGAGGGGGAGGTCGGCAAGGTCGGGGTCGCCATCGACTCGATCGACGACATGCGGATCCTCCTCGGAGGATTGCCCCTGGACAAGGTCACGACGTCGATGACGATCAACGCGACCGCCGCGATCCTCCTTCTCCTCTACCAGCTCGTCGCCGAGGAGCAGGGCGTCTCGGGCGACAAGCTCGGCGGCACCATCCAAAACGACATCCTCAAGGAATACGTCGCCCGCGGCACCTACATCTACCCGCCACGCCAGTCGATGAGGCTGATCACCGACATCTTCGCATACTGCCGCGAGAACCTGCCCAGCTGGAACACCATCTCAATCTCCGGGTACCACATCCGCGAGGCCGGCTCGACTGCGGTCCAGGAGATCGCGTTCACGATCACGAACGGGATCGCGTACGTTCAAGCCGCCATCGACGCGGGCCTACCGGTCGACGAGTTCGCACCCCGGCTGAGCTTCTTCTGGAACGCACACAACAACTTCTTCGAGGAGGTCGCAAAGTTCCGCGCGGCCAGGCGCATGTGGGCGCGGATCATGACCGAGCGTTTCGGCGCCAAGGACGAGAAGAGCAAGCTGCTCCGCTTCCACACCCAGACCGGTGGCTCGACGCTCACCGCGCAGCAGCCGGAGAACAACATCGTTCGCGTCACCGTTCAGAGTCTCGCTGCCGTCCTCGGCGGGACACAGAGCCTGCACGCCAACGGTTACGACGAGGCGCTCGGGCTGCCAACCACCAAGGCCGCGACGATCGCTCTCCGCACCCAGCAGATCGTCGCCAGCGAGTCGGGCGTCGTCGACACGGCGGACCCCCTGGCGGGCTCGTACTTCGTCGAGTCGCTCACCGACGCGATCGAGACCGAAGCGTGGGCGTACCTCGAGAAGATCGACGGCATGGGCGGGTCGGTCCCGGCGATCGAGGCCGGCTACATGCAAGAGGAGATCGAGCAGGCCGCATACCAGTACGCCAAGGCAGTCGACACAGGTGAGAAGGTCATCATCGGTGTCAACAAGTACGTCGACGACCAACCCGAGCCGGCGGAGGTGTTCCCCATCGACCCCGCTCTCGAGGAGCACCAGGTCGAGAGGGTCCGCCGTACCCGAGCCGAGCGCGACCAACCCGCGGTCGACGCCGCCCTGGCCGATGTTGCATCAGCTGCCCGCGGCACGCAGAATCTCCTACCGCCGATGAAGGAGGCGCTGCGCCGGCGGGCGACGTTGGGCGAGGTCAGCGACATCCTTCGCGCCGAGTTCGGCGTGTACCAGCCGAGCCGGTAGGAGCAGCGAGTGCCCGTGCGTTTCGTGATCGTCGGCGGGGGCCCCGGGGGGAACACCGCGGCCACGTACGCGGCACGCCTCGGAGCCGAGGTCACCTTGATCGAGCGCGACGTCATCGGCGGCGCCGCCCATCTTTGGGACTGCATCCCCTCGAAAACGATGATCGCTACGGGGGGCGCGATGAGCTTCAGCCGGCGCGTGGAGGGGATGGGCCTCGAGCACCAGGACCCGCACCTGGATCTGGCGGCGCAGCGCCGGCGGGTGGAAGGGATAGAGGGCCACCTCCGCGATCAGGTGACCACGCTCCTCGAGAGCCAGGGAGTGCGCATTCTGCGTGGAACCGGCCGGGTCAAGGGCCCTCACGAGGTCGTGGCCGAAACGGAGGCCGGTCTCGAGGAGATAGATGCCGACGCCGTGCTGATCTCCACCGGGAGCAGGCCACGAATCCCGTCGTGGGCGGACCCGGACGGCGAGCGGGTTCTCACCACCCGGCAGGCCTATCCCCCGCCGCAGATGCCGGAGCACATAGTCGTGATCGGATCGGGCGTGACGGGCGTCGAGTTCGTGCACATGTTCAGCTCGTTCGGCTCGAAGGTGACCCTCATCGTGAGCCGCCAGCAGGTCCTGCCGAGCAAGGACCCCGAAGTCGCCGCGGCGCTCGAGGACGAGCTGCTCCGCCGCGGCGTGAAGCTGCTGAAGGGCGCACGCGCGGAAGGCATCGACATGCGTCCCGACGGGGTCTCGGTCAGGTGCGACGACGGTCGCGTCGCCGCCGGCAGCCACGCCCTGCTCGCCATCGGGTCGATCCCCAACAGCGACGGCCTCGGTCTGGAGTCAGCCGGCGTCGAGATCGACCGCGGGGGTTACATCTCGGTCAACCACCACTGCCAGTCGAACGTCCCGCACATCTACGCGGCGGGCGACGTCTCGGGAAAGCTTCCGCTCTCGTCGGTGGCTGCGATGCAGGGGCGCAAGATCGCGGAGCACGTGATGGGGATCCACACCCGCGAGCACCGGCACATCGACTACGAGAAGGCCGCCTCGGCGATCTTCACCGAACCGGAGATCGCCGACGTCGGGCTCGCCGAGGCTGAGGCTTTCGCGTCCGGCCGCAAGATCCGGGTCACCAAGGTCCCCTACGCCGCTGCAGCGAAGGCGCTGATCAACGACGACCCGACAGGCTTCGTCAAGATTCTCTCCGACCCGGCAACCGGTGTGGTGCTGGGAGGGTCGATCGTCGGCCGCCATGCCGCTGAGCTGATCTCGGTTATCGCTCTGGCGGTCACAGCCAACCTCAAGGTCAGCGACATCGTCGAGAGCTGCCTGGCACACCCGACCCTGTCAGAGGCTCTCGCCGACGCTGCCGAATGACCTGAAGAGGTTCGTCAGAACCTCTTCAGGTGGCGATGGGGCTGCCTGGGCGGATGTAGCTTTCGAGGCTGGTGATCGGGAAGGAAACGGTCCCCGCAGGGAACGCCACTACCAGCGAGTCGGGCGTGAGGTACCAAACGGAGAAGTCGCCGGCGCTCGGGTTGGAGGCACCGTTCGCCTGCATCTGGGTGACGGCGGTAGAGCTGAGGTACGACTTGTAGCCCCCTTGGAACAGGTCGTCCAGAGTCAGCTGTCGGTTGTCCGCCAGATCGAACGTCGCGGCAGTGAGATGCCCGCCGCACGACCACAGAAACGACACCACTTTCGCGTCGTCCCTCTCGGCGCTGACCGTGCAGGTTCCCGACAGCTTCGACCCGATGGCGGTCAGCTGCGTGTTGACTGACGGCTTGCCGGCGAGTTGTGGCACCGGAAGCCCCGAGACGTGGATGACGCTCACGGCGGGTCCCGCCGCGGCCTGCCGGGCCGTCGTCGGTGAACCACGTTGTGGGCCGCTCAGCCCGGGATTGTCGGAGCTACTCGACCCGCACGAGGCCACTACGGAAGCCGCGGCCATAACCAGCGCGACGGCCGCTCTTTTTCCTACCTCGATTTGGGGGCCTCGATCGGATGCGGCATGCACAGCTCGTCATACTCGGCAATCACGATCTGCTCTTTGGGGATGCTGCACGCCGCGCATTGCGGATCGCGGTTCACCTTGAACGTGCGGAAGGTCTCCTCGAGCGCGTCGTATGCAAGCAGGCGTCCGGCGAGTGGATCGCCGATGCCGAGCAGCAGCTTGACCGCCTCCATCGCCTGGATGCTGCCGATGATCCCGCAAAGGACTCCGAGCACGCCCGCCTCCGAGCACGACGGCGCCAGCTCCGCCGGCGGTGGCTCAGGGACCTGGCAGCGGTAGCACGGTCCTTGATGCGGGAGGTACACGCTGGCCTGGCCCTCGAAGCGGAAGATCGATCCGTGCACCACCGGTATGTCGAGCTTGAGGGATGCGTCATTGACCAGGTATCGGGTCGGGAAGTTGTCGGTCCCGTCGACGATCACGTCGTAGCCCTTGAAGATCTCGAGGACGTTGTCGGCACCGAGGCGCACGTCGTAGGTGACGACGTTGACGTCGGGGTTGAGCGCGGTGAGCGTCTTCTTCGCCGAGTCGACCTTGCGTTCGCCGACGCGGTCACCGTTGTGCAGGATCTGGCGTTGGAGGTTGGACGCGTCCACGACGTCCATGTCGATGATGCCGAGTGTGCCGACTCCGGCCGCCGCGAGGTACAGCGCCGCGGGTGACCCGAGGCCGCCGGCGCCGAGCAGCAGCACCTTCGACTGCAGGAGTTTGTGCTGCCCCGCGACGTCGACTTCGGGCAGCAGGAGGTGGCGCTGATACCGGTTGCGCTGTTCCGCGGTCAGGGCGGCGGGTGTCCTCCATGCGCGTCCCTCGTCCTTCCACTTGTTGAAGCCGCCCGCCATCGACACGACGTCGGTGTAGCCGAGCTGGGTGAGGGTGTCGGCGGCGAACGCAGAGCGGGTGCCGCCGGCGCAGTAGACCACCAGGTGCGCGTCGCGGTCCGCGATGCGCGCCTCCACCTGGCTCTCCAGGTGGCCGCGGGGAATGTGTACCGCGCCGGGGAGCGCGCCTTGCTCGTACTCGTCGGGCTCGCGCACGTCGAGCACCACGGTGCCCGGTCGGGCCACTTCCTCCTCGGCCTGGGTGGTATCGACCTCTTTGATGCGCGCCTTGGTGTCACGCAACAGGTCACGGAACGTCGCCATGGCGTAAATCTTACCTCGCCGGTCAGGTAGTCGGCCTGGGCGCCGCCGGCCGGCAGTCCGGTCTGCGAGTCTCTTGTCCATGGAACTGGGTGAGGTGCTGCGCCGGCGGCGAATGTGCCGCAACTTTCGGGACGAGCCCGTGCCGCCGGAAGTGGTCGACCGGCTGCTCGACCGGGCCCGCCGTGCGCCTTCGGCGGGGAACACGCAGGGCTGGTCGTTTCTGGTCCTCGAGGGGCGCGAGCAGCTGGACGCCTTCTGGGAGGTGGAGTCGGATCCCGAGTGGAGGGACGTCCCCTCCCTGCCGGGTGTGCTGAGGGCGCCGCTGATCGTGGTGCCGCTGTGCAGCGTGCAGCGTTACCTGGACCGCTACTCGGAGCCGGACAAGATCGCGGCTGGCATGATGGAGGAGGGGGCGTGGCCGGCGCCGTTCTGGGTCGTTGATGTGTCGTTCGCTACGATGACCCTCCTGTTGTCGGTCGTCGACGAGGGCCTCGGCGCACTGTTCTTCGGGCTCCGAGGGACGCCCGGCGACTTGCGGTCGGCGTTCGGGATCCCAGAGGGCTGGCAGGCGATCGGCGCGGTGGCGATCGGCTGGCCGGAAGACGACCGCGGCCCCGTCGGGTCGGCGGCGCGGGGACGCAGGCCGGTCGACGAGGTCGTCCACCGCGGGCGCTGGCAAGCAGACCCGGGCCCGGCCAGGCCAAACGACATACCTAGATGATCTGTGGCAGGACCTCGCTGATCGAAGCGTGGAGGAGCGCGTCGGCGTCCGCGTCGTAGGGGGTCGGTTGCGCGTTGACGATGATCAGCGCGGCGCCCGCGTTCTTGGCGAGGGGGACCAGACCGGCGGCCGGGTAGACGCCGAGGCTCGACCCGACCGCCAGTAACACGTCGCAGGCGAGGGCAGCGGCCTCTGCCTTAGCCATGACCTCGGGGTCCAGGGCCTGGCCGAAGCTGATCGTCGCGGACTTGAGGACTCCGCCGCAGCGCACGCAGAACGGGTCGAGGTCGCCGGCTCGAACCCGCTCGAGGGCTGCCTCCATCGCGCCCTCCTCACCGCAGTCCCAGCACCTGACCCGGCGCATGGTGCCGTGCAACTCGATCACCTTCCCCGGGCTGTTGCCGGCCTGCTGGTGCAGCTCGTCGATGTTCTGGGTCGCGATGGCGACCAGGCGTCCCTGCCGTTCGAGTTCGGCGAGCGCCTTGTGGCCGGGGTTCGGCTGCGCCGTCCATGCCGGCGAGTTGAGGCGGTTCTGCCACGCCTCGCGGCGGACCTCGGAGTCGCGCAGGTAGTGGGACAGGGTTGCCGTGCGCTCGGCTTTGGGGTCCTTGGTCCAGGTCCCCTGAGGACCCCGGTAGTCCGGGATTCCCGAGTCGGTGGAGATGCCGGCCCCCGTGAGGACCGTCACGCGCTCGGCACCTCGCAGGATCTGGCGCGCCTGGCCGACGGCTTGCTGGATGTCGTCGGGTGGAGCCATCCGTTCCAGTTTTCCAAATCCTCTTGATGAGTTTCATACACTGTTGTATCATGAAAGTCACTCAGATTGATCTAGAAGGAGGGAGATCGGCGGTGGTACAGCAGATGGTCACTTTCCAGTCGGAGGTTCTAGGCATCCGGCCGTGGCCCGACGATGTGGTCGAGAAGGTCGGCTTCGACCCGCGGAGCCCTTACGTCGAGCGGTTCTGGCTGTCGATCATCGGTCCGAGCGCTACGTGGCTGATGCGCCGCATCGCCGCTGGGTTCGACGCCGCCCCTGAGGGCTTCGACCTTCCACTTGGAGAAACCGCCCGCGCGCTCGGGCTCGGGGACAAGGGCGGCCGGCACTCGCCGCTGCTGCGCACGGTCAACCGTCTGATCCTGTTCGAGCTGGCGCACGCGAGCGGCCCCGACGAGCTGACGGTCCGGCGAAAGCTGGCACCGCTGAGCCGACGGCACACCCACCGCCTCCCGCCGGCGCTGCAGGAAGCCCACGAGCGCTGGCAGGCCGAACAGTTGGAGGAGCCGCCCGGCGAGGCTTTGCGCAGGAGAGGACGCCAGCTCGCCCTCAGCCTGCTCGAGCTCGGCGAGGACTCCGAGGCTGCAGAGCGCCAGCTGCTTCGCTGGCGTTACCACCCGTCGCTCGCCCGGGACGCCGTCGCGTGGGCATGCGAGCGGCACAAGGTCGCTCTCGCGGCAGCGGGAGGACCCGCCTAGAGGTCGCAGGATTTACCTGCGATGGCGCGAACCTCTTCTAGGCCGGCGTGCCCGTACCCTTGGCGCATGAGCGCGCGCACTCCCCGGTTACCGCCGGGCGGCCCAGTAAGGCTCGAGAGGCGAGGGCGGACCTGGGTTTACGACACGGGGCCACCCGACGGAGCCGGCGCGCCCCCCGTCGTTCTCCTCCACGGTTGGACCTCGTCGGCCGCTCTCAACTGGTACCGGTGCTTCGAGCCCCTCGCGTCACGCCACCGGGTCGTCGCGCTCGACCACAGGGGGCACGCAAGGGGGATCCGCAGCCGCCGTCCGTTCCGGCTCGAGGATTGCGCAGACGACGCGGCGGCGTTGATCCGAGAGCTGGGGCTCGGACCATCGATCATCGCCGGATACTCGATGGGCGGCCCGGTGGCACAGCTGCTCTGGAAGCGCCATCGGGACCTGGTGGAAGGGCTGGTGCTGTGCGCCACGGCGGCTCGTTTTCCGGTGCGAAAAGAGCTGGGGAGGGTGATCGGCCCGTTCAGCTTCGCGATGTCGTTGGCGCTGTCGGGCGTGCCGTACCAGCTGCGCAGGCAGGGCGTATCGATGTTGTTGCGCAGCAGGGTGCCGGCCGCGGGGACCGCTCCGTGGGCGTTCGAGGAGTGGGAGCGCCACGACCCGGCGGCGGTGATCCAGGCGGGCCTGGCTCTGGGCCGCTTCGACTCGCGTGAGTGGATCGGGGGCATCGACGTCCCGACGGCGGTGATCGTCACGACCATGGACACGGCGGTCTCCCCGCGCCGGCAGGCGGCTCTCGCGGCTGCGATCCCCGGCGCGGTGGCGATCGAGGTCGCTGGCGCGCACCGCGCGTGCGTCGAGGATCACCGCCTGTTCGTGCCCGCGCTGGTGGAAGCCTGCGGGATCGCCGGTGCCGGGCGAGACGTGCCGCAGGCCCGCCCGCAGGCCGGCAGCCGGACGGTCTAGCCCCCGCTCATTCCGGCTTCCACCTCCCGGGCGGCTGCGAGCACCTCGCGGGCGTAACGCTTCCCGGGACTGCGTGTCGTTCGCTCGATGGGTCCCGATACCGACACCGCGGCGACGGCTTGACCGGCTACTAGGACGCCGGCGCTCACCGACGCCACCCCTTTCTCCCGCTCCTCGACGCTCTGCGCCCAGCCGGTACGCATCGCAGCGGGATCGCCGCGCAACACCTTCGCAGCGGATCCCCGGTCCATCGGGAGCGTCGCTCCCACTGGCACGATGGTGCGCAGGCTGTGCGGCGACTCGAGTGAGAGCACGCAGACCCTCGAGTCTCCGGCGCGCACGAACAACTGGGCGCTCTCCCCCGTCACATCCCTCAGGCGGGCGAGGGCCGGGGCGGCCACCTCCGAGATCGTGCGCCGGCCGCTGATGCCCGCGCTGCCTGCAAGCCTGGCGAGGCGCGAACCGAGTACGAACCTGCCTGCCGCGTCGCGCTCGACGAGGCTGTGGACCTCGAGAGCCTGCGCGAGGCGGTGCGCCGTCGCTCGGGGGAGGTCAGTGTGGTCCACGAGGTCGGGCAGCGCGAGAGGTCCGGTCTCGAGTGCGGCGAGGATCCGAACCGCCTTGTCGAGGACGCCGACGCCGCTTACACTCTCTCCCATAACTTGAACACTATCTCACATCCTGAGATAGCCGCTCCGGATGGACGATCAGACTCGACGAGGGTGGGATGACGCCGTGACCAACCCGCAGACACTGGCAGACAAGGTTTGGGAGCGCCACGTTGTCCGGCGCGCCGAAGGCGAGCCCGACCTTCTGTACATCGACCTCCACCTCGTCCACGAGGTGACGTCCCCGCAGGCGTTCGACGGGCTGCGGATAGCCGGCCGTGCGGTGCGGCGGCCGGATCTCACGGTCGCAACGATGGATCACAACGTCCCCACCACGGCACTCGACCGGCCCATCGAGGACCCGATCTCGGCGCGCCAGATGGAGGTACTCGCGGCCAACTGTGAAGAGTTCGGGATCCGGCTCTACTCGATGGGCGACGCGCGCCAGGGGATCGTGCACATCATCGGGCCCGAGCTCGGGCTGACCCAGCCGGGCATGACGATCGTCTGCGGGGACAGCCACACCTCCACCCACGGCGCGTTCGGCGCGCTCGCGTTCGGAATAGGCACCAGCGAGGTAGAGCACGTGCTTGCCACGCAGACGCTCCCACAGAGGCGCCCGAAGACCATGGCCGTGACGGTCGACGGTGAGCTTCCGGCCGGTGTGACGGCCAAGGATCTGGTGCTCGCCATCATCGGCAAGATCGGCACAAGCGGCGGCATGGGGCACGTCATCGAGTACAGGGGCTCGGCCATCAGGTCGCTCTCGATGGAAGGCCGCATGACGGTCTGCAACATGTCGATCGAGGGCGGGGCCCGGGCAGGGTTGGTCGCTCCTGACGACAAGACCTTCGAGTACCTCCAAGGTCGTCCCTTCGCACCGTCGGGCACAGCATGGGAGCGGGCGTTGGACGACTGGAGGTCGCTCGTAACCGACGACGGGGCGGTGTTCGACAAGGACGTGACGCTGGAGGCGGCGGCGTTGACCCCGTTCGTGTCCTGGGGGACCAACCCCGCCCAGGTCGTGCCGATCGGCGGTGTCGTGCCGTCGCCGGACGAGCTCGGCTCGCCTTCGGAGCGCGACGCCGCTTCGCGGGCGCTCGAGTACATGGGCTTGACCGCCGGGTCGAAGGTTCGGGACATCCCAGTCGACACGGTGTTCATCGGCTCGTGCACCAACGGCCGTATCGAGGACCTGCGCGCCGCGGCCTCGGTGCTGGAGGGACGGAAGGTCGCTCCGTCTGTGCGGGCCCTGGTGGTACCCGGGTCCGGCCAGGTGAAGGCGCAAGCCGAATCGGAGGGACTCGACAAGGTGTTCACGGGCGCGGGCTTCGAGTGGCGCAACCCAGGTTGCTCGATGTGCTTGGCGATGAACCCGGACAAGCTTCAGCCCGGCGAGCGCTCGGCTTCGACGTCCAATCGCAACTTCGAAGGGCGTCAGGGCCGTGGGGGGCGGACACACCTCGTCTCGCCGGCGGTGGCCGCGGCAACCGCCGTAGCCGGCCGCTTCGCCACGCCGGCGGACCTCGGCTAGGGCTGGTCGGGTCGTCACCGATCAAGGTTTACGGGACAGGAGGACTTGAGATGGAAGCTGTGCGCGTGGTGACAGGAACAGCGGTCCCGCTGGACCGCTCGGACGTGGACACCGATCAGATAATCCCCAGCGACTGGTTGAAGAGGGTGGAGCGCACCGGCTTCGGGCAGGGGCTGTTCTCGGAATGGCGCGACGACCGCAACTTCGTGCTCAACAAGCCGGAGCACGCCGGCGCCACGATCCTCGTGGCCGGCCCGAACTTCGGCACTGGATCCTCTCGAGAGCACGCAGTGTGGGCGCTGATGGATTACGGGTTCCGCGCGGTGGTGTCGCCTCGTTTTGGTGACATCTTCAAGAACAACTGCACCAAGGCGGGCTTGGTACCGGTGCAGGTGGACGCGACCTTCGGCGAGGCGCTGTTGCGCGCCGTGGTTGCGGATCCTTCTCTGGAGATCACGGTCGACGTCGAGCGCCTGGTCGTGTCGGCGCCGGCGGCCGGCCTGGAGGCGGAGTTCCCGCTCGACGCGTTCACCCAGCACCGCCTCGTCGAGGGTCTCGACGACATCGGGCTCACCTTGCGCCACGAAGGCGACATCACGGTGCACGAGGGTCGCAGGCCGGATTGGATGCCCTCGGTAGGGTAGTTTCCTTGCGTGGTGAGGCTCTTGCGCATGATCCTGCGGCTGTTGTTCCGGGCCCTGGCGGTCGCCGCGGTCGTCTGGGCCGGGCGCGAGTTGATGCGGCGGTGGGTGGACGGGCCTGATCAACCCGCGGTCGCCGGCAACTGGGAGAGATGGGAGCCGACGCGGGCGGGCACGGGCTCCGGCGGAGTGGACGGTGAAGCCGAGGACGATGGCACGCGCACGAACGCGGGAACCGTCACACCCGAGGCACCAACGCCGAAGAAGGCCTCCTCGGCGACGGCTCCGGCGCGGCGCGCTACCGCGCCGTCCGGCGGTGCCTGGGTCGCGCCGAACGGTTCCGGCGAGACCCCGGCCACCCATCCTGTGAAGGCGAAGCTTTCGAGCCACCTCTACCGGGTCCCGGGCATGCCCATGTACGACCGCATGGTTCCCGACCGCTGCTACGCCAGCCCGGAAGCGGCAGAGACCGACGGGTTCTCCCGGGCGAAGCGCTGAGGAACCTCTTCAGACCCCGGCGAGAGCCACAGCCCCGAGGATCCCGGGCGTCGAACGCAATGCACCCACCACCGCGGCCGGCACTTCCTCCTCGAAGGAAAGGGCCATCATCGCAGTACCGCCCTCGGCACTGCGTCCGAGCTTGAGGTCGACGATGTTGAGCCCGGCGCCGGCGATGATCGACGCGACGGCGGCGACCATGCCGACGCGATCATCGTTGTGCACGAGCAGCATCCAGGGCGACAGCGGAAGCTCCAGGTCGTGGTCGTCGATCATGACGACGCGGGGCTCCCCGACGGTGAACATGGTGCCGGCTACTGAGTGCTTGCCTCCTCGAAGAGTGATGAGGTTCGCGTAGGCGCCACCACCGCTGTGCCCGGACGTGGCGCGCACGGCCAACCCGCGTTCATCCGCCAGCCGGGGAGCATTGACAAACGACACAGGCTCGTCGGAGCTGATCGAGAAGATTCCCTTCTGCACGGCGAGGGCAAGGATCCGGGTGTCCTCGTCTGCAAGTCCGCCGGCGAACTCGATGTCGAGAACCGCGGGAAGCTCGGTGACGATGCCGCCGAACATGCGCCCGAGTCTTTCTGCCAGCGGCATCCAGGGCTTGACCGCTTCGGGCACCTCGTTCGCCGCGATGTTCACGGCAAACGGCACGAAGTCGCCGGCGAGCGCGAGCTGTACCTGTTCCGCGATCGTCATCCCGGCCTTGTCCTGCGCTTCCCGGGTCGACGCGCCGAGGTGAGGCGTGACTACGACAGATTCGAGTTCGAACAACGGCGAGGAGGTGACGGGCTCGTGCTCGAACACGTCGAGGGCCGCGCCGGCGATCGTGCCTTCTGTGACGGCGGTGGCGAGGGCCTTCTCGTCGACGATCCCCCCGCGTGCGGTGTTGACGATTCGAAGCCCGGGCTTGGCGCGCGCGAGCACGTCGACTCCGATCAGGCCAGTCGTTTCCGGCGTCTTCGGCAGGTGGATGGTCAAGAAGTCGGCGACCGACACGACGTCCGCCAGAGACATCATCTCGACACCCATGTGCTTCGCGCGCTCGGGACTGACATAGGGGTCGTACGCGACCAACCTCATCCCGAACGCGGCGGCGCGTTGCGCGACCAGAGCGCCGACCCTCCCGAGCCCTACGACACCGAGGACCTTGCCGTGCAACTCCACGCCCTCCCAGCGCGACCGCTCCCAACGACCGGCCGCCAGCGCGGCATGCGCCTGCGGCACATTGCGGGCCTGCGCGAGAAGCAAGGCCATCGTGTGCTCCGCGGCCGAAAGAACGTTGGACTGCGGAGCGTTGACCACGAGCACACCTTGCTTGGTGGCCGCGTCGACGTCGACGTTGTCCAGGCCGATCCCGGCCCGGCCGACCACCACCAGGTCACGGCCGGCGGCCAGGACCTCGGCGGTGACCTTGGTGGCGGAGCGGATGATCAGCGCCGCGGCTCCCGGCACGGCCGCCAACAGCTCGGACGCCGACAAGCCGACGGACACGTCGACCTCGTGGCCGGCAGCGCGCAGCAACTCGAGGCCAGGCTCGGCGATCTCCTCGGTCACGAGAACTCTCGCCATGCTCAGGCACCTACCAGCTTGGCGATCCGGGTGATGCCTTCCTCCAGGGCCGCGTCGGAGAGGGCGTACGAGAACCGGGCGTAGCCCGGAGCTCCGAAGGCCTCTCCAGGCACGAACGCGACCTTCGCCTCGTCCAGCACGAGCGCTGCGAGATCCAGGGTCGTCGACGCGGTGCGCCCGGCGATGGGGCGGCCCAGAAGCCCTGTCATGTCGGGGAAGGCGTAGAACGCCCCCTCCGGCTCGGAGCATTCGACACCCGGGATGTCGCGCAGCATCGACACGATCGTCCGCCGGCGCCGGTCGTACACGGCCCTCATCTCCGAGACGGCGGACAGGTCGCCCGACACGGCTGCGAGCGCCGCTCGCTGCGCGACGTTGCACACGTTGGAGGTGGCGTGCGACTGCAGGTTCGCAGCCGCTGCCACAACGTCGGGGGGTCCGATCAGCCAGCCGACGCGCCAACCGGTCATGGCGTACGTCTTCGCCACGCCGTTGATGACCACGCAGGTGTCCGCGAGCTCGGGCACCACTACCGGCATGGAGCTGAACCGGGCATCGCCGTACACCAGGTGCTCGTAGATCTCGTCGGTGACGACCCATACCCCGTGCTCCAACGCCCAACGACCGATCGCCTCGACCTCCTCGCGCGGGTACACAGCTCCGGTCGGGTTCGACGGCGAGACGAAGAGCAGCACCTTGGTGCGGTCCGTCCGTGCAGCTTCGAGCTGATCGACCGAAACCCTGAAGCCCGATTCGCCCGTCGTCGGTATCTCCACCGCCTTCCCGCCGGCCAGGCCGATCACCTCGGGGTACGTGGTCCAGTAGGGGGCCAGCAGGAGAACTTCGTCGCCGGGGTCGAGGAGCGTGGCGAACGCCTCCTCCACCGCCTGCTTGCCGCCATTGGTCACGAGCACCTGCGAACCCGATACCCGCAAACCGGAGTCTCTCGACGTCTTCGATGCGATCGCATCCTTGAGCTCGGGGAGCCCGGCTGCCGGGGTGTACTTGTGGTTGCGAGGGTCGCGGCACGCCGCCACCGCGGCTTCGACAATGTGCTCCGGCGTGGGGAAGTCCGGCTCGCCGGCGCCGAAGCCGATCACGTCCTCCCCGGCGGCCTTGAGGGCCTTGGCCTTGGCGTCGATTGCGAGGGTCGCGGATTCGGCGACTGCTGATATGCGCTGTGAGATGCGGGCCATCGCCTGCAATAGTTTCACAGTGACCACCCCCACTCCGCCGAATTCGGGCACGACCGACGTCCGCATACCCGCCGACCTGCTGCCCTCCGACGGGCGATTCGGGTCCGGCCCGTCCAAAGTCCGGCGGGAGGCCGTCGAAGCGCTGCGGGCGGCCGGTACCAGCCTGCTCGGGACCAGCCACCGGCAAGCCGCAGTGCGGTCCCTGGTGGGACGTGTACGGAAGGGGCTCGCCGACTTGTGGGAGCTGCCAGAGGACTACGAGGTGGTCCTGGGCAACGGCGGAACCACGACGTTCTGGGACGTGGCCACGTTCGGGCTGATCGAGAACCACAGCCAGCATCTGACCTTCGGGGAGTTCTCCTCGAAGTTCGCCCAGGCGGTGGCAGCAGCGCCGCACCTGGGCGACCCCCAGATCATCTCCAGCCCTCCGGGGACGCACCCGGAGGCCGAAGGCGCCGCCGGGGTGGATTTCTACGCTCTCACCCACAACGAGACGTCCACCGGTGTGATGATGACCCTGCGCCGCCCAGAGGGTGTCGACCTAGGCGCTCTTGTGGCGGTCGACGCAACTTCGGGGGCCGGCGGGCTCCGCTTCGACCCGCGCGAGACCGACGTCTACTACTTCGCCCCGCAGAAGGGTTTCGCGTCCGACGGGGGCCTGTGGGTTGCCGTCCTTTCACCCGCTGCGATCGAGCGGTCGAAGCGCATACAAGAATCAGGGCGCTGGGCGCCGGCGTCGCTGGACATCAACATCGCGATCGAACAGAGCCGTCTCGACCAGACCTACAACACGCCGGCGGTGGCGACGCTCGTCATGTTCGCCCACCAGCTCGAGTGGATCCTGGCCGGCGGCGGAATGGATTTCTCCGCGGGCCGTTCGGAGCGGTCGGCACGCACGCTGTACGGCTGGGCTGAGCAGACCGGATACACGACACCATTCGTCGCCAAGCCCGACGAGCGCAGCAATGTCGTGGCCACGATCGACTTCGACGAGAGCATCGACGCGGCGGCGGTGGCAAGGATCCTGAGGGCGAACGGCATCCTCGACACCGAGCCCTACAGGAAGCTGGGGCGGAACCAGCTACGGATAGCCATGTTTCCCGCCATCGATCCCGAAGACATCGAGGCGCTCACCCGCTGCATGGAGTACGTGGTGGAGCGCCTCTGAGGGTCCTGACCCTTGTTGTACTGGAAAAGACGGATCGGTTGCGTGGGCAGGGCCGCTCTCGGTGGTTATCCTCGTCTGATCGCCGGTCGAGGAATCGCTGCCGCCCTGGCGTCGCTAGCAGCCGCAGTGGCGGTGTTGCTCGGGGCCTCCCCAGCGGGTGCTACGTCATCCGCGCCTTCGACGGCCGCGCCCGGGCCCCCGCCCGCGAAGGCGGAGCTGCTCGCCGACCTCGACACCGGTCGCGTGCTGGTCGCCCAGAACGCCCACACCCCCCTCCCGCCGGCAAGCCTCACCAAGCTCCTCACCGCGGTAGTCGCGGCGGACTGGGTCCCCTCCGGCACTCAGGTCCCTGTGAGCGCGCGCGCCGAGAACGTCTCGCCCGACAAGCTCGGCATGAAGGCGGGCCAGGTCTGGCCCCTCGACATCACCATGCACGCGCTGTTGATCTCGTCCTCCAACGACGCCGCCTACGCCCTGGCCGAGCTCGTCTCGGGCTCGATCGAGAAGTTCGCCGGCACGATGGAGGACGCAGGTCGGCAGATGGGCATGCAGGATCATCCCGTACTCCGTGATCCCGCCGGCCTCGACGGAAGCGAGGGTGCAGGCGGCGGGAACCTGTTGAGCGCGTGGGACATCGCCATCGCCGCGCGGGACCTGATGGCGAACCCGTACCTGGCGGGCATCGTGGCGGAGAAGTCATTTCGCTTCACGGGCCCCGATGGGATCGTGTACGAGATCGCAAGCCACAACCGGGCCTTCCTCAACAGCTACCCGGGCGCGGTCGGCGTCAAGACCGGCTACACGGACCCAGCTGGTGTGTGCGTCGCCGCCGAGGCGGTGCGCGGCGGTCGGCACATGCTCGCCGTCGTCATGAACGGCGAGTTCCCCGACAAGACCGCCGAGATGCTCCTCGACCAGGGCTTCGCGACGGCACCGGGATCCGAGCCGGCGCAGGGTCCCATGTTGCCGCCGGTGCTGGAGCCGCACCCGCCGGCGCCCGTGGCCAAGCACGACCCCGCCCGCGGCGGTTCGCGTACGCAGCCGACGCCCGGCACCGCCGCCAGCGGCACCGACCAGCTCGCCTCGATCGGTGCGACCAAGAAGTCGCAACCGCTGATGCCGCCCGTCCTAGCGGCTGCCAGCATCGCGACACTCATCGCGTGCGCCTGGACGCTCGCATCGCGTGGCCGGCGGCGGCAGCGTTCGATGGGAGTGCACTACCGCCGCAAGCAGTGAACGCTTCTGCCGGCTATCCGCCGCTTACGTCTTGCGGACGCTGAGACCCGGCGCTGATGAACGGCATCATCGCCCGCAATTCCGCACCGACCTTCTCGATCGGGTGGGCACGGCCCTCCTCCTGGAGTTGGCGGTAGCGGGGGCGCCCGGCCTTGTTCTCCGCGATCCATTCCTCGGCGAAACGACCGGTCTGGATCTCCTCCAGGATCTTCTTCATCTCGTCACGTACGGCCGAGTTGATCACCCGAGGGCCTCGCGTGAGATCGCCGTACTCCGCTGTGTCCGAGATCGAGTAGCGCATGCCGGCGATCCCGTGCTCGTACATGAGGTCGACGATGAGCTTCACCTCGTGCAGGCATTCGAAATAAGCGGACTCGGGCTGGTAGCCGGCGTCGACAAGAGTCTCGAAACCGGCCTGGATCAGAGAGGTGAGGCCGCCGCAGAGCACGACCTGTTCGCCGAACAGGTCGGTCTCGGTCTCCTCGGCGAACGTGGTCTCGAGCACGCCGGCGCGCGTAGCGCCGATCGCGTCCGCGTAGGAAAGAGCGAGATCCCGGGCTTTTCCCGTGGCGTCCTGCGCCACGGCGATCAGCGCCGGCACCCCGCCCCCGCCTTCGTAGGTGCGCCGCACCAGGTGGCCGGGACCCTTCGGGGCGACCATCGCGACATCGACGCGTTCGGGCGCGCTGATGAGTCCGAAGCGCACGTTGAAGCCGTGCGCGAAGAGGATGGCGTCACCGGCTTTGAGGTTGGGTTCGATGTCGGCTTTGTAGATCGCCTGCATCTCGGTGTCCGGCGCGAGCATCATGATCACGTCGGCCTCGCGTGCGGCCTCGGCGATCGAGACGACCCGGAGCCCGGCGGCCTCGGCCTTCGCCTTGGACGACGAGCCCTCTCGCAAGGCCACCCGGACGTCGATACCCGAGTCGCGCAGGTTCAACGCGTGGGCGTGGCCCTGTGAGCCGTAACCGATGATCGCCACCTTGCGGCCGGCGATGATGCCGGAGTCGGCGTCCTTCTCGTAGTAGACCGTCGCTGCCATTTGTCTAGCTTGCCTTTCCGGTGAGACGCAGGCGAGGGGGCGCCTGGCGGTCGAGCTTGGGCAGCGCCACACGGCCGGTGCGCTGCAGTTCTGTGATCCCGTAGGGTCGCATGAGTTCCTCGAAGTCGTCGAGTCTGTCAGGCTCGCCGGCGAGCATCACGGTGAGGGCGTCCGGCCCGACGTCGACGATCCTGCCCTCGAACACGCCGACGAGCTCGATGACCGAGCTGCGCTGGTCGGACCCCGCCGCGAGCGTGGCCATGAGCAGTTCACGCTCGACCGCTTCCGAGGGGTGGAGCTCCGTGATCTTCACGACGTTGACGAGCTTGAACAGCTGCTTGGTGATCTGCTCGACGGAGGTCTCCTCCACGTCGATGACGATGTTGATGCGGCTGAAGCGTTCGTCGTCCGAGGGGGCGACGGCGAGCGAGATGATGTTGAAGCCACGGCGTGCGAACAGCCCGCTGACACGGGCGAGCACGCCGGACCTGTTCTCGACGAGCACAGAGAGGGTCTGGTGGGTGGGGCTGACTGCCATTACTGGACCACTCTTTCTCCGCCTGGCTTCTGGGACGGGTGCACGACGAGGTCGTCGTTGGAGAACCCTGCGGGCACCATGGGGAAGACCTTCTCCCTGGAGTCGGTGCGGAAGTCGATGACGACCGGGCGGTCGTCGATCGAGTTCGCCTTCTCGATCACAGGCTGGACCTCCTCCGGCGACTCGACGCGGAATGCGGCGCAGCCCATCGCCTCGGCCCACTTGACGTAGTCCGGCAGGTCCGGCGAGAGGTACACCTCGCTGTAGCGCTCCTCGTAGAACATCTCCTGCCACTGGCGGACCATCCCCAGATACGCGTTGTTGAGGATGGCCACCTTGACGGGGATCCTCTCGCTCGCGGCGGTGACGAGCTCCTGCGCGGTCATCTGGAAGCATCCGTCGCCGTCGACCGCCCACACGGTGCGGTCCGGGCGGCCGACCTTCGCGCCGATTGCGGCCGGGACGGAGAAGCCCATGGTCCCCAGCCCGCCCGAGTTGACCCACGTGTAGGGCTCGGTGAACCGCCAGTACTGGCTGGCCCACATCTGGTGCTGGCCGACACCGGAGACGAGGATCGTGCCTTCCGGAGCGCAGTCGCGTAGTTGCTCCATGACGTACTGCGGCTTCAGGGCGTCCCCGGGCACGTGGGGGTCGTAGTACAACGGGAAACGTTCCTGCCAACCCGAGATCCGGCTGCGCCATTCCTCGCGGTCGGCCTGGTCCCGACCCTCCAGGGCCCGCACGATTTCGGTTATGACCTGCCTGCAGTCCCCCACGATCGGAACATCGGGCCTGCGGATCTTGCCGAGCTCCGCCGGGTCGATGTCGACGTGCACGACCTTGGCTTCGGGGGCGAAAGACGTCACCTTGCCGGTCACCCGGTCGTCGAAGCGCGTGCCGAGAGCTATCAGCAGGTCCGACTTCTGCATCGCGGTGACGGCCGTGTAGTTGCCGTGCATACCGGGCATGCCGAGGCACAGCGGATGGTCGTCGGGGAACGCACCGCGGGCCATGAGCGTCGTGACCACGGGGATGCCGGTCCGCTCGGCCAGCTCGCGCAACGCACCGGCCGCTCGGGACCTCAGGATCCCCCCGCCGGCGTAGATGACGGGCCGCCGGGACTCGCTGATCAGGCGGGCGGCCTCCTTGATCATCTTCGGGTGACCCTTCAGCGTGGGTTTGTATCCCGGCAGGGAAGCCGCGAGGTCCTCGTCGCTGGGCCAGTGCCAGGTGATGTCCGCCTGGAGGACGTCTTTGGGGACGTCGAGCAGAACGGGGCCGGGTCGGCCGGTGGTGGCCAGGTGGAACGCCTGGCGCACCATGAGCGGGATCTCGTCGGGGTCCATGATCAGCTCGTTGTGCTTGGTGACCGAGCGGGTGATCCCGACGGTGTCGCACTCCTGAAAGCCGTCCGTCCCGATGACCGGCCGGCTCACCTGCCCGGTGATGGCGACCATCGGGACCGAGTCCATGTAGGCGTCGCAGAGCGGGGTGACCAGGTTGGTCGCAGCCGGGCCGCTGGTCACCATGGCCACGCCGGGGCGGCCCGTGACGTGGGCGTAACCCTCGGCCATGTGACCGGCCCCCTGCTCGTGACGGACCAGGATGTGGCGGATCGGCGAGTCCAGGATCGGGTCGTAGGCAGGGAGGATGCAGCCGCCAGGCAGCCCGAATACGACCTCGACCTGTTCCATCTCGAGGCTCTTGATCAGGGCTTGTGCTCCGGTCATCTTCATGGGGTTTCTCCGTGTATCGGGCTCTTGGCGGCGGGTTGCGTTCGGTTCCGGAAAATGAAACGACCTCCCGTCTGGGAGGTCGTCAACGCACACGCAGGTTTGCGTGTGCGTCAGGTGATGAGTACGAGAACGAGCTTGTTGCTCACGCCGCCAAGTGTCGCACAGCCGACCGGAGGGTGCAATCCGGAGCCTCGACGCCGGCGAAGGTACGGTGTGGCCCGTGCCCCGCCGAGCCTCCCAGCCAGTCGGGGCGGCGACTGGCGCCGCCCGATCGATCCTCCCACTGGCTTTGACCGCGAACGCGATCCGTCCCGTTTCGCGGACCGGGCCGATCGGGGCTTGGGCGTTCTGGCCCGGTTGGCACGTGTCCGAACTTCCTCTGGCCACTCTCGCCGTGCAACTCGCCGGGACGGGCCGATTCGTGCGGCGCCGAGGCTGGCGGACACCCGCGGGGAGTACGCGGCTCCTCGCTCAAGCCGCTTCCGCCGCGGGGCTGATCGCGCTGCAGCAGAGCGCGGCCGACTCCGGCCGCGTCCTCGAAGAGGCCCTCGACCACGGCCTCGGCACCGGCTACCGCAAGCACGCCGAAGAGGCCGGGATCGCCCCGCCCGAGCATCCCGCCGTCGGCGCATGGGGCGTCATGCCCACCTACATCGCCAGACGATCACGGCTTCGCGCCTCCGGGATCAATTACGGGCCAGCCGGCAAGCGGAACCTCCTCGACATCTGGGCCCGCGAGGACCTGCCCGCCGACGGCAAAGCGCCGGTGCTGATCCAGGTCCCAGGCGGGGCGTGGGTGAGCGGGGAGACGCGCTGGCAGGCGTACCCCCTGATGGACCGGCTCATCGAAGCCGGCTGGGTGTGCGTTCCGATCAACTACCGCCTGAGCCCGCGGGCGACCTGGCCGGATCACATCATCGACGTCAAGCGCGCCATCGGCTGGATCAAGGCCAACATCGGGCGGTACGGCGGTGATCCGGATTTCGTCGCCATCACTGGGGGTTCCGCAGGCGGCCACCTCTCCTCACTGGCGGCGATGTCCGCGAACGCCCCCGAGTTCCAGCCCGATTTCGAGGAGGCCGACACCTCGGTCCAGGCCGCCGTGCCGTTCTACGGGGTCTACGACCTCGCCGATTGGGACGACAAGGGCGGACCGCCGCGGACCATCCGGTTCGTGGAGAGGGTGCTGTTGAAGTCGCGGCTCGCCAGTGATCCCGAGCGATGGCGGCTCGCCTCGCCGATCGGCTGGGTCAGCGAGGCGGCTCCCCCGACGATGCTGATACACGGCACCAACGACTCCCTCGTGCCCGTCGAAAGCGCGCGCCGGATGGCACGGGCCCTCCGGGAGAGATCACGCCAACCCGTCGTCTACGCAGAGCTTCCGCACGCCCAGCACGCCTTCGACATCTACGCCTCGCTGCGCACCCGGCACACGGTCCGGGCCGTGGAGCGATTCCTGGCCTACGTTCGGGCGACGGCTCAAGCCCCGCCGGCCGCCACCAGCAGCTCGTCGAAGGACACCCTGAGCGCGTCGGCGTAGTACGCCGGGGTCGGCATGATGTCGCGGTCGGTCGTGAACGAGAACGTCACGAGATCGCAGTAACTCATGATCACGTGTATCAGCGCGGCACCTGTGACGACCGGCCCGAGGCCGTACATGCTGAGCAGCTTGGCGCCGGCGCAGTAGAGAGGGATCGGCGGGCCGGGGATGTTGCTGATCTGCGTGTTGAGCAATCCGGTCGTCCCCGTCCTCGAGCCGATCTCGGCGTTGGCGCGCAGAGCCAGGCCGAACAGCGCGCCCGGGAGGACGCTCGACATCTGCTGGAGGCTGTGCGCGCCGAGTGCCTGCTGGCTTCCCTTGGCAGCGCGCGTCGACTCGGCGACGGCAGCGAGGCGTTGCAGCGGATCCGCGATGTCGGTGTGCATGTCGCAGAAGAACTGCGCCACGCGGTTCCCTTCGTGGCCCGCTTCGTCCTCGGTGCGCAACGACATGGGCACGACGGCTGCGAGCGACGCCTCGGGAAGCTCTCCCAGCTTGTCGAGATAGATCCTCAGCGCGCCGGCGCAGACCGCGATGACCGCGTCGTTGACCGTCGCGCCCGGGACGGCCGACTTGATCGCCTTCAGGTCGGTCAACGAGAAGGTCGCCGCGTCGAAGGCCCTGTGCGGAGAGACCTTGGCGTTGAACCGGGTGGTCGGCACGGTGAGGGAGGGCAACTGGATCTCGCGGTTGCGGATCCTCGAAGGAATGCGGACAGCTGCCGGGAGCGCCTTGGCGATGCCCCTGGCGAGCCGCAGCGGCTTCTGCGCGTTGGAAGCCACGGCGCGCCCGAGCAGCTCCCACGGGCTCGGCATGCGTTCGGGCTGCCAGGTGTCCGGAACGCCGGGAGGCTCGTCTTCAGGATTGAGTTGGAGCAACGCGCTGAGCAGCTCGATCCCACCGACCCCGTCGATGGCCGTGTGATGCACCCGAATGAGGATCGCGACAGACCCGGGCGGCACTCCGGGCACGGCGTTGACCCCCTCGATCAGCCACGCCTCCCACGGCGGCCTGGCCAGGTCGAGCGGGCGGGAGTGCACGCGTCCCACGAGGGTGCACAGCTGCTGCCAGTCGCCGGGAGCAGGCAGCGACGTATGCCGGAGGTGGTATTCGAGGTCGAAGGCGGAGTCCTCCACCCACCACGGGTCGTCGAGGTCGAACGGCACCCGTACCAGGCGCCGGCGGAACGACTTCCCGAGGTGAACCCTTCCCGCGTAGTACTCCAGGAGCCGCTCGAAGGACAACGTGCCGCCCGGCGCGGTGGAGGGGTCGAATATGCCGAGGGACCCGATGTGGTTCGGGCTCCCGGGCGTCTCCGTGTAGAGCATGAAGGCGTCACCCGGTGCGAGCTGCTTCATCTGCGCTCCTTCCCGTGGAACCTGTTCCCCAGTGTCCCAGCGTTCGAGGATCAGCCTAGCCCTCGCTTCGGTTACGGCTCCGTTACGGCTCCCGTCTCGGCGCCTCTCACCAGCCGGGCGTACTTGGCCAGCACGCCGGTGCTGTACCGGGGCTTCGGGGGCGACCAGGCGGACTTTCGCCGCTCCAGTTCGGCTGGGTCGACCTCGAAGTCGATGGACCGGGTGTTCACATCGACGATGATCCGGTCCCCGTCGGCCACGAAGGCGATGGGGCCGGCGTCGACCGCCTCGGGGGCGATGTGGCCCACGCAGAAGCCGTGGGTTCCGCCGCTGAACCGTCCGTCGGTGATGAGTGCGCAGTCCCCGCCCCGGCCGGCGCCCTTCATGGCACCTGTGACGGCGAGCATCTCCCGCATACCCGGGCCGCCTTTGGGGCCCTCGTAGCGGATCACGAGCACGGTGCCCGGCTGGATCGAGCCGGCCAGGATGGCCTCCATGGCCTTGTCCTCACCGTCGAACACACGGGCGGTGCCGTCGAAGCGGTCCTGGTCGATACCGGCGATCTTGACGACGGCGCCCTCGGGTGCCAGCGAGCCTTTCAGGATCGCGGTCCCGCCTTCGGCGTGGATCGCGTCGCTGATCGGGTGCACGACCTTGCCGTCAGGTTTGGGCGGGTCGAGCGCCATCAGGTTCTCGGCCACCGTCCGTCCGGTCACCGTCAGGCAGTCTCCGTGGAGCAAGCCGGCATCGAGCAGTTCCTTCATGACGACAGGTACGCCGCCCACCTTGTCGATGTCGACCATGTGGTAGCGGCCGTGCGGCTTGGTGTCCGCGATATGGGGAACCTTCCTCCCGACGCGGTCGAAGTCCTCGATCGTCAGAGGAACCCGGGCCTCGTGCGCGATCGCTAGAAGGTGCAGCACCGCGTTGGTCGAACCACCGAGCGCCATGGTCACGGCTATGGCGTTCTCGAAGGCCTCCTTGGTCATGATGTCGCGTGGCATGATCCCGGCCTCGAGAAGCCGGATGACGGCCTTCCCGGAGTCGCGGGCGAAGTCGTCCCTGATCGGATCGATGGCCGCCGGCGACGCGGAACCGGGAAGGGCCATCCCCAATGCCTCGGAGATCGAGGCCATGGTGTTGGCGGTGAACATGCCGGCGCAGCTGCCGATCGTCGGGCAGGCGCTTCGTTCGATGAGCGACAACTCCGCGTCGGTCAACGACCCTGCCGCCCTGGCGCCCACCGCCTCGAAGACACTCGTGATGTCGAGTGCTTCGCCCGCGGGGCCCGTGCCGGGCAGGATGCTCCCGCCGTAGAGGAAGACCGACGGCAGGTTGATCCGGGCGGCCGCCATGAGCATGCCGGGGAGCGACTTGTCGCAGCCGGCGAAGGTCACCATCGCGTCGAATCGCTCAGCGTGCATCATCGTCTCGATGGAGTCGGCGATCACCTCGCGGCTGACCAGCGACGCCCTCATTCCTTCGTGCCCCATCGATATCCCGTCGGAGACCGCGATGGTCACGAACTCGATCGGGAAACCGCCTGCCTCGCGGACACCCTCCTTGGCCTGCTTGGCCAAGCGGTCGAGGGGGAGGTTGCAGGGGGTTACCTCGTTCCACGAGGAGGCGACGCCCACCTGCGGCTTCGACCAGTCGTCGTCTGTCATACCGACCGCTCGCAGCATCGCTCTCGCAGGTGCACGCTCGAACCCGTCGGTCACTTCACGGCTCCGGGGCTTCATGTCGCTGGCCACACCTACACGATAGGCGGCAACCGTATCGGTAGAGTCGGGCGGATGCGCTCCCGAGCCCGTTCAGCGATCGCGTTGGCGGTCGCGGCCGGCGCCGGGGGGATTCTCTCCTCGTGCGACGTGGGCCCGAGCCATACCCTCAACCCGAAGAGCGTCCAGAGCCAGATCGCGAAGCAGCTGAGCTCGCGCTACCCCGTGAGCGGCGTCCTGGTGGTATGCCCCGGGAAGATCCCCGACCAGGTCGGATTCAAGTTCTCCTGCACCGTTTCGTTCAACGGGGGGACCGTGCGCCTGGACGGTGAAGTCACCTCGTCGAAGGGTTCGTACAACATCCGGCCGGAGGAGGCGATCATCTCCACGGCCCAGGCAGCCACGACTCTCGAGAGCGACATCAGCGCGCAAGTTCATGCGACGACGAAAGTTGACTGCGGTCCCGTATCGGTCAAAGTCGTGCCGGTAGGAGGCCAGTTCTCCTGCCAGGCGACGATCACCGGACAAGGGACGCGCCGGGTCACGGTCACCGTCGAAGATCTCGATGGCCACTTCCGCTACAGCGTGGCGCCCCCTTCATCCTCGTCGTGATCGGAGCAGAGCGGAGGCTTCCTTCATGTCCGCGTTGCCGCCGCTGCGTGAGCGGATGTGCCCGGCGAAGAAGCCCATCAACTTGTCCTCTCCGCCGGCGAAGCGGGCCCACTCGTCGGGGTACTCGGCGACCACCTGGTCGACGATCTCGCTGAGGGCACCGGCGGCGAGTGCTTCGAATCCGAGGCGTGAGGCGACCTCCCGCGGATCACCCCCGGATTCCAGCAGCTCCTTGAGGACGGTCCGCGACTGGGCCGGGGTCAGAGAGCCTTCCGTTTCCATCGCGACGAGCGATGCAAACGACTCTTCGCTGAGGTGTTCGAGCGACTCGAGCTGGGAGGCGACCTCGTTGGCCAGACGGCGGACCGCGACGGTCTCGGCACCGTCCGGGCCGCCCGCGCTCCGGACGGCCTCGACGTAGCGGTCGAGGTCGAGCCTGACGACCGTCACGACCGAGTCGTCGCCGGCCGGGATTCCCGAGGCGGCGGCCACGGCGTCCCGCCGGGCGGCGGGGAGAACCGGCAGCGACGAGGAGACCTCGGAGATCCACGCCTGCGAGGGGTTGACGGGTACGAGGTCCGGCTCGGGGAAGTAGCGGTAGTCGTAGGCCTCTTCCTTCGACCGCATCGACCCGGTACGGCCGGCGCCCTCGTCCCAATGCCGGGTCTCCTGCACGATGCTGCCGCCCTCGGTCAGGACCTCGATCTGGCGCTGTGCTTCGTACTCGATCGCGCGTCCGAGTGATCGGAGCGAGTTCATGTTCTTGACCTCGCAGCGGGTCCCGTATTCGCTGCTGCCGGCGTGGCGGACCGACACGTTGGCGTCCACGCGAAGGGACCCTTCTTCCATCTTCCCGTCCGAGGCGCCCGTCGCCACGAGGATGGCCCTCAGCTCGTCTACGTAGGCGCGCGCTTCGTCGGCGCTCCTGATGTCGGGCGCGCTGACGATCTCGACCAGCGGCACCCCCGCCCGGTTGTAGTCGACGAGGGAGTGAGCCGCGTCGTGGATCCGGCCGCCTCCGCCCATGTGAGTGGTCTTGCCGGTGTCCTCCTCCATGTGCGCGCGCTCGATGCCGATGCGCCGGCCACTCGGGAGCTCCAGCCAGCCGTCCGCATTGATCGGGATGTCGTACTGGCTGATCTGGTAGTCCTTCGGCATGTCCGGATAGAAGTAGTTCTTCCGGTGGAACAACGAGGGCTGGACGCGGCAATTGAGCGCCGTGCCGATTCGCATGGCGAACTCGACGGCCGCACGGTTGATGACCGGAAGTGAACCCGGAAGGCCAAGGCACACCGGGCACACATTGGTGTTGGGCTCGTCGCCGAAGCTGTTGGGGCAGGCGCAGAAGAGCTTTGTTCGGGTGCGCAACTCGGCGTGCACCTCGAGACCCACGACGACCTCCCAGCCGGCCCGCCGGCCTGAGGCATTCCCGGCCCGCCGGCCTGAGGCATTCTCGGCCCGCCGGCCTGAGGCATCCGCAGCGGTCATCGTGCCACCTCCGACCGGATGAGCTGCGGCACGGGCAGATCGGGAGCCGCAGCCTCGAGGACCGCGGCGACCTGGAACATGACAACCTCTCCCAGTGCGGGGGCGAGGATCTGCACGCCGGCGGGCAGCCCATCGGCCCCGGTACCGAAGGGCACGCTGATAGCCGGATGGCCGGCGAGGTTCGAAGGGATGGTGCACACGTCGTTGAGGTACATGGTCAAGGGGTCCTGGGTCTTGGCGCCGAGTGGGAATGCGGTGCCGGGCGCCGTGGGCCCTAGCAGCACGTCGAAATCCCTGTACGCGGTTTCGAAGTCGCGGATGATGAGGGTGCGCACCTGCTGCGCCTTGCCGTAGTACGCGTCGTAGTAGCCGGCAGAGAGGGCATAGGTGCCGAGCATGATCCGTCGTTTTACTTCCGCGCCAAAACCCGCCGAGCGCGTGCGAAGGTACATATCGGTGATGTCCTTCGAGCCGCTCGCGCGCAGGCCGTACCTGACACCGTCGTAGCGGGCGAGGTTCGACGAGGCTTCTGCCGGTGCGATGAGGTAGTAGGCGGAGAGCCCGTACACCGCGGCGGGGACGCTCACCTCGTCGACCTTGGCGCCAGCTGCCGACAAGGCGTCGGCTGCTTCGCGCGTGCGCTCGACGACATCCGCCGAGATCCCTTCAGCGTCGGTCAGCTCGGTGACGATCCCTACGCGCAGTCCCTCCACGCCGGCACCGAGCCGCTCGGACGCCCGAGGCGGCGGCTCCCGGAACGAAGTCGAATCGGCGGGGTCCGGCCCGGCGATGACGTCGAGCAGAAGGGCGGCGTCGGCGACGGAGCGCGCGAACGGCCCGATCTGGTCAAGCGAGCTCGCGAACGCCACGAGCCCGTAGCGCGAGACCAGGCCGTAGGTGGGCTTCGCCCCTACGACGCCGCACAGCGCCGCCGGCTGGCGGATCGAGCCGCCGGTATCCGATCCCAGCCCGAGGGCGGCGAAGCCCGCGGCCACCGCCGCCGCGCTACCACCCGAAGATCCGCCCGGCACCCGGTCCAGGTCATGCGGGTTGCGGGTGGGGCCGAACGCGGAGTTCTCGGTCGACGATCCCATGGCGAACTCGTCGAGGTTGGTCTTGCCGACGATCACCGCGCCGGCCGCCTGCAAGCGCGATACGACAGTGGCGTCGTAGGGGGGAATCCATCCCTCGAGGATCCGCGACGAGCAGGTGGTCGGTACGCCTCTCGTGCAGAGATTGTCCTTGAGCGCGACCGGGACTCCGGCGAGCGGACCGGGATCACGGCCCGACGTCACCGCCGCGTCAACGGCGTCGGCCGCCGCGCGGGCGCGATCGGCCGTAACCGTGTTGAAGGCGTGCACCTGCCCCTCGTGCCTCTCTATCCGCCCGAGATGCTCCTCGAGGACGGCTCTGGCCGAGACGGTGCCGTCTTTTACCCCTGCTGCGACCTCGACGGCGAACGCGAGGCTCACGGGGTGACCCCGAGGATCCGCGGGACCCGGAACCTTTCGTCCTCCACCGCCGGAGCCTGTGCGAGCACTTCAGCGCGGTCGAGGCACGGACCGGCCTCGTCCTCCCTGAACACGTTCTCGAGGGGCAGCGGGTGCGCCGTGGGGGGCACTCCCGCTGTGTCGAGAGCTTCGACGTCCCGGGCGTGTTCCAGCACCGCGCCGAGTTGTGCCGTGAAGCGGTCCAGTTCCTCTTGGGTCAACGACAGCCGGGCCAGGCGCGCCACGTGCGCGACTTCATCGGACGAGATCCGGGTGGGCATGGGACTCATGCTAGGGCCGCCCCTTCGGCGGGCGTCCCACCATTGAAGAGGTTCGCGCTAGCTTCTGCGCACGATTCAGGCGCAGACGGGGTCAAGCAGAGATCGAGGTGGCCGGTGGCTCAGTACCAGTTCCTCAGCGACGAATGGCTGGCGGAGGCTCGCAACATCCGAGCCGAGTACCACGACAGGACACCGCAGATTCCGGTGTCGGTCCGCATGAACCAGATCATCCAGGACGTGCCATTCGGCGACGGGGTGATACACGCCCACGTTGACACCTCATCCGGTGACCTCGAGATGGAGACAGGCCACCTGGACTCACCGGACCTGACCATCACGCTCAGCTACGACACCGCCAAGGCGATCCTCGTCGACGGCGACGCGCAGGCGGCGATGCAGGCGTTCCTCGGCGGGCGGATCAAGGTAGACGGCGACATCACGAAGATGCTCACTTTGCAGACGGCGAGTGTCGGCGGGGCCGCGGACCCCGCGACCGTCGAGATGGCCAAGCGGCTCCAGGAGATCACTCTGTGAACAGGGCTGGCTGAACAGGGCCGGCTGACGACCGCGGATCAGGCGAGGCGTCCAGACAGGAGCGGCAGAGAACCCAGGGGGGCGGCGGCACCGGCAACGGCTGGGGATCGCTGCCTCAGCACGCCGCCCCCCTTGGTCCTCTGCCTGACGAGCCCAATATACCGAGCCTCCGGACCCGGCACGACCGGGCGGCACAAAAGTTGCTTGAAGTGCGGATTTGGGAGGGACTATCCGGTGAAGATCTGGACGTTCGCCCCGCGGTGAGCCATAGTCCCGGCGGACGGCGAGGTCGAGCTGACCGGCTTGTTCGGGTTCCCCGTCACGCCGGTCACGTTGAAGCCGTCCTGAGCGAGGATCTGCGACGCCGCCGCGACGGATTGGCCACTGACATTGGGGACGGCAACGAGATCGGGGCCCTTGGAGATGAGCACGGTCACCTGGCTCCCGACCGTCGCCTGCGTGCCGGCCGCCGGGTTCGTACCTATCACCTGCCCCTTGGCGACGGTGTCGCTGAACTGGTCGCTCTCGACGGCCGAGAGCCCGACTGACTGCAGCGCCGCCTGCGCGGACGCAAACGACTGGCCCGCCTGGCTCCCCGCCAGTGCCGGGACCGCGACCGTCGGCTTGCCGGAGGACACGACCAGGTTCACCGACTGCCCGGGGAGCAGGGTGCCCGAATTCGGGCTGCTAGAGATGACGGAGCCCGCGCTGACGGTCATGCTCGTCTGGTGGGTGACGGTCCCCGTCTTCAGGCCGAGGGTCTGCAGGACCGCTTCGGCTGCGTCGAGGGGCGTGCCCGCCAGGTTGGTCGGGACCTTCACCGGTTGCGGGCCGAGAGACAGCAGCACCGCGATGGTGCTGCCCTCGGAGACCGTGCCGCGCGACGGGCGCTGGGCCAGGATCGTGCCGGCGGCCTGGCCCGAGTACGAGCGCTGGTAGACGGACAGATGGAGGTGCAACCTCTCCAGCGCCACCTTGGCTTGCGCCTCGGTGTCACCGACGAGGCGTGGGACGGGGTGCGTCGGCGTCAGCACGCCGGTTGCGACGATCGCACCTGCTGTCCCGCCCCCGATGAGCACGAGCGCCGCGAGGATCATTACTGCGATGCGAAGGCGCCGGCGGCCGGCGCGCCGCGGTGGTTCGGGCTGGCCGGGCAGCGGGGCGGGCACAGCCGGTCTGGTCGCCGCTGGGATGGGCGGCGGCGGGACGGGGATGGCCTGGGTCCAGGCCTCGCCAGCGCGAGCCTCCTCCGCCTCGATGGATGCCACGTCGAACAGGCGGGTGCGCCCCGGGTATTCGGTCGGGTTGGGGTCGCTCTCGACGAATCCGCTGAGCGAGGACGGGGCTGCCAGCGGGAGGGGAGCCGGAGGGGGCAGCTTCGCGGCGACGGCATCGAGGGCCCCGACGAACGCTGCGGCGTCGAGCCTCGCTTCCCGGTCGGAAGTCCCGGCTTGCGCGAGCACCGGGCCGAGTGCTCCGAGACTGTCGGGAACCTCGACGTCTCGCTCCACGCGCGCCATGAGCGTGCCGAGGGTGGTGTCGGCGGCGAAGGGAACGGTGCCGGTCGTCGCTTCGATGAGGACGAGGGACAGCGAGTACACGTCCGCCCTGCTGTCGAGGGACTGGCCGCGAACCTGTTCGGGGGCTGCGTATCGAGCGGTGCCCACCACGGCCCCGGCCGGCTCGGTCCAGGTCGCCTCCGCGAGCGCTCGGGCCAGCCCGAAGTCGGCGACGCTCAGCCGCCCCTCGTCGTCGAAGATCAGGTTCGCGGGCTTGATGTCGCGGTGGACCAGCCCGCGGCGGTGCGCGTAGTCGAGTGCCCTGGCTGCGTCGGCACCGACGGCCGCCGCCTGCGCCGGCGAGAGGAGGTTGCCCCTGTCGAGGAGCGAGCGCAGGCTCCCACCCTCCAGCAGCTCCATGACCAGGTAGGGCGAGCCGCCGTCTTCGCCCCAGTCGTATACGCGAAGGATATTGGGATGGCGCAGTGCGGCGACCACCTGGGCCTCCGCCCTGAAGCGGCGCAGGAAGCCCTCGTCGCCGGCGAGTGCGGGGTGGAGCACCTTGATGGCGACACGCCGGCGGAGGCTGACGTCCTCCGCCACGTAGACGTGGGCCGACGCCCCCGTGCCGAGGGGGCGAGTCAGGCGGTAACGGTCACCGAGGACGCGCCCCACCGAGTCGGCGATGCGCGACGTCGCCACGACTCCCGAGGGTACCGCTCGCGCCTTTCGCTGACGCGGACCCCGCCCGGGGTCACCCGGGGATGTCCCCCGTCTCGAGCAGCCTGGCGAACCCGGCCTCGTCTATAACCGGTATGCCCAGTTTTGTCGCCTTGGCGAGCTTTGCAGCGCCTGGCTCGGCCCCCACCACGACCGCCGTCGTCTTCTTCGATACGCTCCCCGGGCTCTTGCCGCCCCGTGCCTTGATGGCCTCCTCCGCCCCCTCCCGCGACCAGCCCTCCAGCGTGCCGGTCACCACGATCGACAGGCCGGCCAGCACCTGGGGCAGGTCCGGCGCGCCGGGACCCTCGAAGTTGACCCCGGCCGCCCGCAGGCGCTCGACGACCACGCGGTTGGACTCCATGGCGAAGAAGCGCTGCACGCTGGCGCCGATGATCGGGCCGATCCCCTCCACGGCGGACAGCTCGTCCGCCGTCGCGGCCATGATCCGGTCGATGTGGTGCATCTGGCGGGCGAGGATCTGGCTGCCGGTCGACCCGAGATGGCGGATGGACAGACCGACGAGCAGGTTGGCGAGCGGGCGCTGCTTCGACGCGTCTATGGCGGCGCGGAGGTTCGCCGTGGATGTCTCGCCCCATCCCTCGAAACCTGAGATGCGATCGAATTCGAGGGTGTAAATGTCGGCTACGTCGTGCAGCAGCCCTTCGCGGCAGAAGTGTGCGACGGTGCGCTCCCCCAGGTGCTCGATGTCCATGGCGCCGCGCGACGCGAAGTGCGCGATGCGCTGAACCTGCTGGCCGGGGCAGTCGGCATTGACGCAGAACGTGTCGCTTTCACCCTCGAGGCGGACGAGGCTGGCACCGCAGACCGGACAGTCCTCAGGGAATCGCCACGGTGCGAGATTCTTGGGGCGCAGCGGAAGCACCGGGCCTCGCACCTCGGGGATCACATCCCCGGCCCTTCGGACGACGACGGTGTCTCCGGGACGGACGTCCTTGATGCGGACCTGGTCTTCGTTGTGGAGAGTGGCCATCGACACGTTGGCACCCCCGACAACGACCGGCTCGAGGACCGCGAACGGAGTTGCCTTACCAGTCCGGCCGATCGACACCATGATGTCCTTGAGGACGGTGGTCTTCTCCTCGGGCGGGAACTTGTACGCGATCGCCCAGCGGGGCGCTCTCGCCGTGGCCCCGAGTTCTCTGCGTTGCGCAAGGCCGTTGACCTTGACGACGGTCCCGTCGATCTCGTAGTCCAGGGTGTGGCGCTTGTCGAGCCAGGCGCGGCAGTACCTGTCCACCTCGTCGAGGCTGTGCTCGAGCTCGATGTGCGGGTTGACGGGGAAGCCGGCGCCCTTCATCCAGTCGAGCGTGTGGACGTGCTCGGTGAACCGGGGGCCGCCCTCGACGAAGCCAAGCTGGTAGGCCCAGAAGCGCAGGTCGCGTGACTCTGTGATCGCTGGATCCTTCTGCCGTAGGCTCCCGGCGGCCGCGTTGCGCGGGTTGATGAAGGTGCGGGCGCTGGCCGCGGCCTGCCGCTCGTTGAGATCGTCGAAGGCGGAGATCGGCATGTAGATCTCCCCCCGGACCTCCACCACCGAGGGGGCCCCCTTGCCGAGCTCGTGCGGGATCTGGCCGATCGTCGACACGTTGGCGGTCACATCCTCACCGATCTCGCCGTCGCCGCGGGTCGCCGCACGCACGAGCTTCCCGCCCTCGTAGAGCAGGCTTATCGCCAGCCCGTCGATCTTCAGCTCGCACGTGTAGTCGACGTTGCCGGATATGAAGCGGTCCATCCGCTTGCCCCATGCGAGGAGCTCCTCGTAGCTCGTGGTCTTGTCGAGCGACATCATCGGCGTACGGTGCCGGACCTCGGCGAACAGCGGCGAGGCCAGTCCGCCGACCGCCGCCAGCGGCGAGTCGGGGCTCTCGAGCTCCGGGTGCTCCGCCTCGATGCGCGACAACTCTGCGACGAGCTCGTCGAACTCGGCGTCAGTGATCTCCGGGTCGTCTTCGACGAAGTACCTGCGGTTGTGGTAGTCGATCAGCGCCCGGAGTTCCTCGGCGCGCGCTGCTGGATCGCGTCGGTCCACGCCCTGACGATACCCACGGGCTGCGACGTCGCCGGAGGCTGTCAGGCCGCGGGGCCTCCTCCGACCACCGAGTCGCCGCGGTAGAGGACGACGCTTTGGCCGGGGGCCACTCGCCGCACCGGTTCGGCCACGACGACTCGGCTCGCGGGGTCCCACGAGGCGGCGACCGGCCTGCCGTGGGCACTCATCTGCACTTCCAGCGTGTCACCTACCGCCGGGGCTGCATCGACCCATGACATCGCGCCCACTGCGATTTCCTGCACGAGGAGGTCGCCGAGCGCCCCGACGGTGACCGTCGCGGTGGCCTGATCGCGCTCGACGATGTAGGCGCGCTCGCCGCCGGCGCTTCGGATCGACCCGAGCCCCCGCCTCTGCCCGACGGTGAGCAGCTCGAATCCGGGCAAAGACCCGAGCACCGCGCCGTTGAGGTCACTCACCTTCGCTTCACGCAAGGGGATCCTCGCCCCGAGGAAGGCCTCCCGTCCCGAAGCGCGGGAAATGAAGCACACGTCCTGGCTGTCGGCCTTGGCGGCCGTCCGTAGACGCAGCCGTGCCGCGACCTGACGCACGTCGCGCTTGGTCAGGTGACCGACGGGAAGCATCGTGCGTCCGAGCTGTGGCTGGCCGAGCATGTGGAGCACGTACGACTGGTCCTTCGCCGGGTCGGCACCGCGCTTCAGTTCCCAGTGTCGGTCACCGGCCAGCTCGACTCTCGCGTGGTGGCCCGTCGCGACCGCGTCGAACCCGAGCTGCACCGCCCGCTCCAGAAAACGATCGAACTTCAGATGCCGGTTGCACTCCACGCACGGGTTCGGCGTGCGGCCGCCGGCGTGATCGGCGACGTAGGGGTCGACCACGTGGCGTTCGAATTCATCGGAGAAGTTGAAGACGTGGTGCGTGATACCGAGCTGCTGGCACACGCGACGGGCGTCGTCCACGTCGGCCACGGAGCAGCAGCCGGTGTCCGACTCGCCTCCCCACAGCTTCATGGTCGCTCCGGTGACGTCGTGTCCCTGCTGCTGGAGCAACGCGGCAGCCACGGACGAGTCGACTCCTCCCGACATCGCTACGAGCACGCGCACGGTTCAGCCGCCTGACAGCCTGGCGACCGCTTCCGGTATCGCCCGCGCCGCGAAGTCGATCTCGTCGAATGTCGTGCTCGGCCCGAGGGTGAGACGAAGCGTCGACATGGCGTCCTCCTTGGTCGCGCCCATGGCGAGGAGAACCGGGCTGGGCTCCAGCGCGCCGCTGGCGCATGCCGACCCCGCGGATGCACAGACCCCCGCTTCGTCGAGGAGCACCAGCAGCGCCTCGCTTTCGATTCCGGGCAGCACGAGGTGCAGATGGCCGGGCGTGCGGTTCGAGCCGCTCCCGGTCTCCACGAACGCGGGGAGGGAAGCTCGAAGGCGGCCCGACAGCTCGTCCCTCATCGCGCTCACCCGCCGGCAGGACTCTGCGCGCGACGCGACGGACGCGCGCGCGGCGGCGGCGAGGCCGACGGCTCCCGCGACGTTCTGCGTGCCGCTCCTCAGCTCGCGTTCCTGGCCGCCGCCGTACAGCACAGGACGCAGTCTCGGGTGCCCGCGTACGCCAAGGACGCCTATCCCCTGAGGGCCGCCCCATTTGTGGCCGCTGACCGAGACCATGTCGGCGGCCGACGCAGCTTCGGCGAGATCCGTCCACTGTGCGGCCTGGACGGCGTCGGTGTGAAGCAGCGCGTTGGGCGCGCGCCGGCGCACGAGGTTGGCGACACGCGAGAGGGGTTGGATGACGCCGGTCTCCTGGTTCGCCGCCTGCACCGACACCAGCGACACATCCGGATCGAGTAGCCCGCGCAGGCTGTCGAGGTCGACGACGCCGTCCGGACCGACGGGCGCCACTCGAAGGTCCTCTCCGCTCGCTACAGCCGCCTCTATGACGGCGGGGTGCTCGACGGCGCTGACCACGACCGCGCCGGGCCGGGCGGCGAGCGACCCGAGCACGGCGAGGTTGTCGGATTCCGTGCCCCCGGAAGTGAACAAGACGCCCCCGGGTGGCATGCCCAGGATGTCCGCAAGCGTGTCGCGTGCGTCGTCGAGCGCGGCGCGCGCCGCCCGGGCAGCGCGGGGAGCGCCCGAGGGGTTGCCGAAGCGGCCCTCGAGCCACGGGCGCATGGCCTGCGCGGCTTCGCAACGCATCGGCCCTCCGGCGGCGTGATCCAGGTACGCCGGCACGCATTGATGCTACTTGGCCAGTCTTCTGCGGCGATTCAGACAGTCTTCTGCGGCGATTTCAGGCTTCTGCGCCGGTCGGTGATCAACATTCAATCAAGCGCAGCACTACGGTCAGGAGTAGTGGTCCTTCCCAGCTACCCTGCTAATCGATGAGCGAGCTCAGGCTCGACCCTATGACGGGCCGTTGGGTGGTGATTGCCGGCGAAAGGTATCAGCGACCTTCCGACTTCCTGCCGCGCCGCCTCCCTGTCGAGGACGAGCCGATCCGCCCCTGCCCGTTCTGCCCCGGACGCGACGACGACGTCGTTGCGAGCTACGGCCCCCCGGGGAGCTGGGTGGTGCGGGTGGTTCCGAACCGCTACCCCGCGTTCAGCGGCTCGGAGCCCATGGTCGTGTCGCACCTTGGGCCCGTGTTCACGCAGGCGCCGGCAAGCGGGTTGCACGAGGTACTGGTGCTCAGCCCCGAGCACAACTCGAGCTGGGCCGACCTATCCGAAACCCACGCAGGGTTCGTGATGGAGGCGCTGCGAGACCGGATGGCGGCGCACGCTGCGACCCCCGGCCTGCGATACAGCCAGGCCGTGGTGAACTGCGGCCGCGAAGCCGGTGCGTCCATCGAGCACCCGCACGGGCAGCTGCTGTCGATGCCCTTCATCCCAGGTGAGGCGGCCAATGAGCTCGCAGGTTTCGCCCGCTTCCGGGGCAACTGCCTCATGTGCGCGACGATCGACGCCGAGGAGGAAGCGGCGCACCGGATCATCTTCGCCGACGACCGGGTCGCGACGATCAGCCCGTTCTGGGGTGGAACCCCCTACGAGCTGCTCATCCTCCCCCGCCGCCACAACGGCAACCTGCACGAATCCGATTCCCGTGACCTGGCGGCGATGGGCAGCGCGGTGCAGCGTGCGCTAGCCGCCCTGCGCGGCCGCCTGGGCGACATCGCCTACAACGTGATGTTCCACTCGGCACCGTTCCGGCTGACGGGCGATTTCCACTGGCACGTGCACGTGATGCCGAAGATCTCCACCCGCGGCGGGTTCGAGATGGGTTCCGGCGTGCTCATCAACGTGGTGCCTCCCGAGCGCGCCGCGGAGGAGTTGCGCGCCGAGGTCGCCGCCGCCGCCTGAGCGGCCGCCTCAGGTTGCTGCGCCGGCGGCGGTCGTCGAGGTCGTGGAGGCTGTCGACGGGGGCGTGGTCGTCGTGGACGCGGGCGGCGCGCCCGGAGCGGCCTGCACCGTCGCCGGAGTCCACTGGCTCCAGTCGGTGGACCAGTCCATCACGCCGTGGTCGCCGGACGCCGGCGGGCGTGGGCTGCCCACCACCTGGACGATGTCGCCGATCTGGCTGAAGTCGTAGAAGGCGAGAGAGTTGGTCGGGCTCAGGTTGATGCACCCGTGCGAGACGTTGACAGACCCCTGCGAACCGACCGACCAGGGGGCGTCGTGCACGTACTCGCCGCTGTCGGAGATGTGCACGTCGTTGTACACGTACTCGTCGTATCCGCCAGGTGAGTTGACGGGAATGCCCACCGTAGAGGACACCATGTGCACGACGTGCTCCTTGTCCATCACGATGTGTGTGCCGCCCATGGTGGGCCACACCGAGCTGCCGCCACTGAGGGGATAGGTGGAGATCACGGTGCCGTTGAGATACACGGTCATGTGCTCGGTCGCGAGATTTGCGACCGAGACATGGGAGTCGCCGATGACGAAGCTGGCGGTCACCTGACCTGTTCCCCATCGGCCGTCGCCGGCGTCCCATCCGTCGAGGTTGCTGGTGACGGTGACCTTCTCGCCGGTGGGCCAATAGGACTGCGGGCGGAAGTGCAGCTCGTAGGGGCTGAACCAGTGCCAGCCACCGGGGACCGGGTCCGATTCGGTGATCGTGAAATGCGACAGCACCGACTGCTGGGCCGCGGCGGTCGAGATCGGGTGGTTGAACTTAACGATGACCGGCTCGCCGACACCCACCGTCGCGCCGCCGTACGGGAAGAGCGTGTTGCTCACCGTTTGCACCGGCTTCATGGTGGTAAAAGAGGCGATCTGCTGCGCTTCGACGCCGTCTGGTCCCGTCACCGTCGCCGTCACGGAGTAGGCGGTTCCCGGTTCGAGGCCACTCGAGGAGGTCCACTTGAAGTGGTCGGGTGCCAGCACGCCTGAGACCGGGCTCTTGCCGCCGGATACCTGGACTGATGCCAGGGCCCCGTAGGTGCTGACCACCGTCACCGGAGTCGACGGGAGCACCGCGGACGAGCCCGAGGCCGGCGTGATCGAAAGCGCCGAGACGAGCTTGGCGATCTCCGCCTGCCTGGCTGCTTGTGCAGCGCGGGCCTGCGCTGCCTCGAGGCGGGCCTTGGCAGCGCGAACCTCAGCGGGCGAGGGACCGCTCGTAACGGCCGCTACCGCGACGCCGCCGGCGCCGAGCACGACGACCGCAGATGCTGCAATTGCCCACCAGCGGGTCCACCAGACCCCCCTGGAATGTTGACCATGAGAACCTACCCGCACACCGTAAGGATACGGGGAGGAACGTCAGAACACACGTCGTCCTGCCAGACCACCCGAGCTGACGAGACTAGAGAGGTTCGCAGGACTGCCTGAGCCAATGGCGCGAACCTCTTTAGCCATCAGTCGACGGCGCCGAGAGCCACAGCACCGACAGAGGCGGCAGGGTCATTGTCGCCGACCACTGCTGGCCGTGCCACGGCAACGGTTCGGCTACCACGGATCCGTAGTTGCCCTGGCCGCTGCCTCCCCATTCGAGGGCGTCGGTGTTGAGCAGTTCCCCCCAGCTCCCCGGTGCTGGAAGGCCGACCCGGTACCCGTGGCGAGGAACGGGCGTGAAGTTGCCTACGCATGCGATCTCGCCGCCTGGTTCCCCCCCACGCCGGCGCCGGAAGAAGGACACCACGCTCTGCTCCGCATCGTTGGCGTCGATCCACGCGAAGCCGTCTGCGCTGAAGTCCTCCTCGTAGAACGCGGGGCTGTCGCGGTAGATCCGGTTGAGCTCTTGGACCATCGATTGGAGCCGCCGGTGATCACCCCAGCTGTCGGGGATCCACCAGTCGATCTCCGATTCGAAGTCCCATTCGCGTTCCTGCGCGAACTCGCCGCCCATGAACAGGAGCTGCTTGCCGGGGTGAGCCCACATCCACCCGAAGAGCGCACGCAGGTTGGCAAGCTGCTGCCATCGATCGCCGGGCATCTTCGAGAGGAGCGAGCCCTTCCCGTGCACCACCTCGTCGTGCGACAGCGGCAGGACGAAGTTCTCGCTCCACGCGTAGATGAGCCCGAAGGTCAGCTCACCGTGGTGGTAGCGGCGGTGCACCCCCTGGTGGTGAAAGTAATCGAGGGTGTCGTGCATCCAGCCCATGTTCCACTTGAACCCGAATCCGAGCCCCCCGAGATACGTGGGCCGCGAGACGCTCGGCCAGGCCGTGGACTCCTCCGCGATCACCGTCGCTCCCGGGTGGAGCCCGAACACCGTCTCGTTGAGCTCCTTTACAAACGAGACCGCCTCCAGGTTCTCTCGCCCCCCAAAGCGGTTGGGCACCCACTGGCCGGGCTCGCGGGAGTAATCGAGGTAGAGCAGCGAGGCCACCGCATCGACCCGCAAGGCGTCGATGTGGAACTGCTCGATCCAGTAGAGCGCGTTGGCGATGAGGAAGTTGCGCACCTCGTTGCGGCCGAAGTTGAAGACGAGCGTGCCCCAATCCGGATGCTCGCCCTGGCGTGGATCGGCGTGCTCGTACAGTGCGGTGCCGTCGAAGTGTGCAAGGGCGAAAGCGTCCTTCGGGAAGTGCGCCGGCACCCAGTCGAGCATGACTCCGATGCCATGCTGATGCAGCGCGTCGACGAGGCAACGGAAGTCGTCAGGGCCGCCGAAGCGCGACGTCGGGGCGTAGTAGCCCGAAACCTGGTATCCCCAGGAGCCGCTGAACGGGTGCTCGGCCACCGGCATGAGCTCCACGTGGGTGAAGCCCATCCTCTCGACGTACTCGGGCAGCCGCTCGGCGAGCTCCCTGTAGGTGAGCGGCCTCTTGGGCCCCTCACCGGTGTCGGCGTGCATCCAGGACCCGAGATGCAGCTCGTACACGGACATGGGTGACCGCAAGAGGTCTCGCGACCCCCGATCGGTAAGCCATTGCCCGTCTCCCCATTCGAACTCGCTCGGTCCCACCACCACGCTGGCGGTCGCCGGCGGCACCTCCATCAAGAAGGCCATCGGATCCGTCTTGAGAATCAGCCGTCCGTCACTCGTGACGATTTCGTACTTGTAGCGGGCACCGGGATCGACACCGGGAATGAACAGCTCCCACACGCCCGACGAGCCGAGCGACCGCATCGGGTGGACCCTGCCGTCCCAGAAGTTCCAGTCGCCCACCACTCGCACCGCCCGCGCGTTCGGCGCCCACACAGCGAAGGAAACCCCGCTCATGCCGTCGTGCTCACGGGGGTGCGCTCCGAGGACCTCCCAGAGCCGGTGGTGCCTGCCCTCACCGAACAGATGCAGGTCGAGCTCGCCGATGGTCGGCCACGCCCGGTACGGGTCGGCGAACCGGTAGGTCGAAAGACCGTCCCCGTTGGGGTAGTCGGCCTCCAGCTCGTAGGTCTTCACGGTCTTGCCGATCGGGCCCTCGAAGACGCCGCTTCCGCCAAGGCACTCCATCTCCGTGGCCTTGGGCCGGCCCGAGACCCCTGTTACCAGCCTCATGGCGACGGCACCGGGGCGGTAGGCGCGCACCACCGTGCCGTGACGGCCCAGGTAGCGGTGGGGGTCGCCGTGGTGCCCCGCCGTGATGAGCTCGAGCTCCTTGTCAGCCAACCTGATCTCCTCCATGCAAGAGGCGGTCGAGTGCGTCGAGAGGGATAGATACCCACTCCGGGCGGTGGGCTCGCTCGTAGTCGAGCTCGTACAGCGCCTTGTCCAGCTCGTACCCGATGAGGACCGCAGGGGATTCCTCGGGTGGCGGCAGCAGGTCGTCGATTCCGGGCGTCCGGCGGTAGCCATCCAAGAAGGCCTGCCTGTTGTGGGTGTCCCAAGCCAGCGCGAGAGGTTCGAGCTGCTCGGCGTCCGCCGCGGGTTGCTCGCCGAGCGCGTGCCTCGTGGCGTAGTGGAAGGAACGAAGCATCGAGCTCACGTCTTTGAACGGCGACGAGTACCCGGTGCGCTCGGAGAGGTCCCTGGCCGGCTCGCCCTCGAAGTCGAGGACGTACCAACCCGTGTCTGTACGCATCACCTGGCCGAGGTGGTAGTCACCGTGCACTCTGAGGAACGGCCCGGCGTCCGATACCGAAGAAAGTCGGTCGAGCATGGGTGCGGCCGCGCCGGCCAGGTCCCGACCGGCGACGTCTCCCGCCGCCTGGATGCGCCGCTCCATCCCGCTGACGAGAGCGTGCCAGCTGTCGGTTGCCCGTTCCCCCGTGGTGACCCCGAAGCCCGTGGCGAGGGCGAGATGCATCTCGGCTGTCATGCGACCGAGGCGCTCTGCTTCCGCGCTGAAGTCGCCACCCGCCTCGCCGGGCCCTTGGGCAGGGGACTTGTACAGGTCGCGCAACGAGGTGAGTGCGAGCGCCCAGCCCTCCGACCCCCCAACCAGGTACTGCTGGCCGAACGCGAGGTCGAAGTCCTGCTCCCGCCAGGTCACCAGCGGGGCCGCGACGTGGGTGAACCCGGCGGCAGCCAGCGCTGTGGTCACCTCCACGTCGGGGTTGTGCCCCCGGTGCAAGCGGCGGAACAGCTTGAGGATGAGCCGGTCGTCGAACACGAGCGACGTGTTGGACTGTTCCGCCTGTACCGGCCGCGCCAGCTCGGCCGACTCCTTGCCGTCGCTGGCCACGCGGAGCAGCACCTTGTCCATGTCGGCGTCGAGCGTGGCGTCGTAGAAGTACGACTGCCCGAGCGTCGCGATCGTCGCGCCTTCCCGGCCGTGAAGGAAGTCGGCGGGCTCGCCGGCAGGCCGCTCTCCGACCACGAGCTGGTAGAGGTCGCCGCCGGCCTCGACGATGGCGTGCCAGAGGGAGTGCCCGGTTCCGTCGCTCCACAGGAGCCGGCCCGATTCGACGTCGACGTGCTCGAGCGGCGGGCCCGAGTGGCCGGCGTACCAGCGCTGCGCCATCAAGTGGGCGGGGAGCAATTCCTGGAGCCCGGCAGGTAGCTCGACTGTCAAGGCGCACCTCCCGGGGAGTCGACCAGTTCGAACCAGTAGAAGCCGTACGGTGCAAGGGTCACGAAGTACGGCAGCTCGCCGATCCGCGGGAAAGGGACCCGGCCGAGCAACTCGATCGGCGTCTTACCCTCGAAGCGTATGAGCGGAAGCTCCGCGGGTTGGGCGAACCTCGACAGGTTGCAGACGCACAGGACTATGTCCTGCTGGCCGCTCACGGGGCTGTCCGGGTCCAGGGTTGCGTCTTCCGGTGTGCAGCGGACGTAGGCGAGGACCGACGGGTTGTCCACCGAGACCACCTCGAAGGTGCCCGTACCGAAGACCGGGTGCTGTTTGCGGACCTCGAGCATCCGCTTCATCCAGTGCAGTTGTGAGCTGGGATCACGCACGTTGGCTTCGACGTTGACCGCCTGGTACCCGTACACGGGGTCCATCAACGGCGGCAGGTACAGCCGCGCGAAGTCACCCTGGCTGAAGCCGGCGTTGCGGTCCGGGGACCACTGCATGGGGGTACGGACCCCGTCTCTGTCTCCGAGGTAGATGTTGTCCCCCATGCCGATCTCGTCCCCGTAATAGAGGACCGGCGAGCCGGGGAAGCTGAATAGGAGAGAGTGGAGTAGCTCGGCGACCCGCCGGTCGTTGTCGACCAGGGGAGCCAGCCGGCGACCGATGCCGATGTTGCGCTTCATGCGCGGGTCCTTGGCGTACTCCGCCCACATGTAGTCGCGCTCTTCATCGGTGACCATCTCGAGCGTGAGCTCGTCGTGGTTGCGGAGGAAGATGCCCCACTGCGCTCCGGGCGGTATCTCTGGGGTACGGGCGAGGATCTCGGTGATCGGATGGCGCTGCTCGCGGCGCACGGCCATGAACATGCGCGGCATCAGGGGGAAGTGGAAACACATGTGGCACTCGTCGCTGCTCCCGAAGTACTCGACGACGTCCTCAGGCCATTGGTTCGCCTCCGCCAACAGGACGCGGCCGGGAAACAGCGAGTCCACTTCCTTGCGCACCCGCCGGAGGTACTCGTGAGTCTCGGGCAGGTTCTCACAGTTGGTGCCCTCGCGTTCGAACAGGTAGGGGACAGCGTCGAGCCTGAAGCCGTCGAGTCCTATGTCCAACCAGTACCGGCAGACGTCGATCATCGCTTCGGCGACCTCGGGGTTGTCGTAGTTGAGGTCCGGCTGGTGGGCGAAGAAGCGGTGCCAGTAGTACTGACCGCGCTGCGCATCGTGAGTCCAATTCGATTTCTCGGTGTCGACGAAGATGACCCGTGCATCGCGGTACGCCGAGTCGTCGTCGCGCCAGACATACCAGTCCGCCTTTGGGTTGGTCCGGCTTTCGCGGGACTCGACGAACCACGGGTGCTGGTCGGAGGTGTGGTTCATGACGAGGTCGGCTATGACCCGGATGCCCCGCTTGTGGGATTCCTCCACCAGCTCCACCGCGTCGGCAAGGTCTCCGTACTCCGGAAGGATCGTCCAGAAGTCGCTGATGTCGTATCCGCCGTCGCGCAGGGGCGACTGGTAGAAGGGCAGCAACCACAGGCAATCGACTCCCAGCCACTGGAGATAGTCCAGCTTCGCGGTGATCCCGGCGAGGTCGCCGGTGCCGTCACCATTGCTGTCGTAGAAGCCCCGTACGAGTATCTCGTAGAAGACGGCGTGCTGGTACCAGCGCTGCTGCGGCGCAGCAAAGGGGCTGATCATCCCGCTGCTGCAGTGCCGCCGCTATCGAGCGCTTCCGCCGCGCCGGTCGCCGGGCTCAGGTCGAACACGTGGGCGACGCGGTACATCGGGTCGAGCCTGATGTACGGCTTCGTCCCCGACCACTGGTACCTGTCGCCCGAGAGTACGTCTGTCACTTGGTAGGGCTCCCCATTCGGCAGGTCCAGTTGCCATAGGTCGAGCGTGGCCTCCTGCGCCCAGTACGGGTCGAGGTTCACAACCGTCAGCACGATGTCGTCGCCGTCGTCGGACACCTTGGAGTAGGCGATGATGTTCGCGTCGGTGCTGTCGTGGAACCGGATCGAGCGCAGGCGTTGCAGCGCCGGGTGCTCGCGGCGTATGTGGTTGAGGGACTTCATCAACGGAGCCAGCGTCCCCGGGTGGCCGAAATCCCTGTGCTTGATCTCGTACTTCTCCGAGTTCAGGTACTCCTCGTTGGTGTCCGAGGCCGGCGCGTTCTCGTAGACCTCGTAGCCGCTGTACACCCCGTACGACGGCGACATCGTCGCTGCCAGCACCAGGCGAAGCGCGAACGCGGCGGGAGGCCCGTTGCGGAGCGGGCCCGACAGGATGTCCGGCGTGTTCGGCCAGAAGTTCGGTCGCATGTAATCGGCCACGGGTCCGTGGGCTATCTCCTCGAGGTACGCCCAGAGCCCTTCGGGGCCGTGCTGCTGGGTTCGCCACGTGAAGTACGTGTAACTCTGGCTGAAGCCGACCTCGGCCAGCTTGGCCATGACCTTCGGCCGTGTGAACGCCTCCGAGAGGAAGATGATGTCGGGATTCACGGCCCTTATCTCGGAGATGACCCATTCCCAGAACGCGACCGGCTTGGTGTGGGGGTTGTCGACACGAAAGGTGCGCACTCCGCGGGCGATCCAGTGTTCGAGGATGCCCTTGCACGCGTTCCACATCGCCACCCGGTCGGTCTCCTTCTCGGGCCAGAAGTTGAGCGGGTAGATGTCCTGGTAGATCTTCGGAGGGTTCTCCGCGCACGCAATCGTTCCGTCCGGCCGGTGGTGAAACCATTCAGGATGCTCCTCGACCCAGGGATGGTCGGGCGAGCACTGAAGGGCGTAGTCGAGGGCTATCTCCATTCCGCATCTGCAGGCGGCCTCCACCAGATGGGCGAAGTCGTCCTCCGTCCCGAGGTCCGGGTCGATAGAGGTGTGGCCGCCTTCTGGCCCGCCGATGGCCCACGGGCTGCCCGGGTCTCCGGAGCCGGCGGTAAGGGTGTTGTTGGGTCCCTTGCGCGCGGTCCTGCCGATCGGGTGGATCGGGGGCAGGTACAGAATGTCGAATCCCATCTCCGCGATGGCCGGGAGCCGGTTCGCCGTGCCGGCGAAACCGCCGAACGAGCGCGGGAACAGCTCGTACCACGCCCCCACGAGGGCGCGCTCGCGGTCGACCCAGATCGGGCAAGGGTCGGAGGACGTGAGATCCACGGCATCCTCGGGGTCCACCGGGCCGCCGCGCTCCGACCAGCCCTGCACCACCACGTGGTGCAACCCTACGCGGTCGGGTGTGACGTACGCCTCCCACTCGTCGTTGCCGATGCTGCGCATCTCCGCTTCGGCTTGCGGCTTCGGCTCGCCGTCGGCGGTCAGCAGGACCCTCGCGGCGAGAGGATCGTGCCCGTCCTTGAAGATGGTGGCGGTCACCCGGACCCTTTCCCCGACGACCGCCTTCGCGGGACGGGAATTGGGGGCCCTGGGCCGGATGTCGTCGACGACGAGACGTCGCAGCACGGGCATCAACCTATGTTGCGGCACAGGGCACGCGTTACCCAATTGGCGCGGTCCTTGACATCGGAGGCCGAAACCCGTCGCTGTGCGGGGGCCGCCGGGAGATTCGGTACCGTTGCCTGTCATGAGGGCTCTTCGAAGCTTCACAGTCCGGGCCCGCCTCCCTGAGGCCCTTGCGCCGCTTCAGGAGCTTGCTTTCAACCTCCGCTGGTCCTGGGACGACCGCACCCGTGACCTGTTCCGCTGGGTCGACCCCCAGATCTGGGAGCTGACGTTCCACGACCCGGTCCGGCTCTTGAGCCTCGTCGGCCGTTCACGCCTCGACCAGCTGGCAGCTGACCCCGGGTTCATGGGGCTGCTCGGCGAGATGCACGCTGATCTGCGTCGATATCTCGAAGCTCCGAGGTGGTTCCAGAACCGCTCGGTCAGCCCGTTGCGGAGCGTCGCCTACTTCTCGCCGGAGTTCGGCATCGCGGAGGCGTTGCCGCAGTACTCCGGCGGCCTGGGGGTGCTGGCCGGCGACCACCTCAAAGCTGCGAGCAGCCTCGGCCTTCCTCTAACCGGCGTCGGCATCATGTACCGGTTGGGCTACTTCCGCCAGCATCTCAACAGCGACGGCTGGCAGGAGGAGCGATACCCGGTCCTCGACCCGCACAGCATGGCGCTGGAGCTGGTGGACGGCGTGAGTGTGGAGGTGGACCTCGCGGGCTCGGTCCTGGCCGCGCAGGTTTGGCTGGCGAAGGTCGGCAGGGTGAAGCTCTACCTCCTCGACGCGGACGTCGAGTCCAACGACGACGAGCTGCGCGCGGTGACCGACCGCCTCTACGGAGGCGGGTCTGAGCACCGGGTGCGGCAGGAGATCCTCCTCGGTATCGGTGGTGTCAGAGCCCTCGAAGCCCTCGGGGTCGAGCCGCAGGTGTTCCACACCAACGAGGGTCACGCCGGCTTCCTCGGCCTCGAGCGGATCCGCAAGCTCATCACCGAGCACGGGCTCAAATGGCACGAGGCAATCGAGGCTGTCCGCGCCGGCACGGTCTTCACGACGCACACCCCAGTGTCGGCCGGGATCGACCGCTTCCCTCGGGAGCTGATGGAGCGTTACTTCTCGTCGTGGGCGGAGGAATGCGGGGTCACCATCGACACGCTCATGGCGCTCGGCCACTTCCCGGGCGAGCTGCCGACGGAGCCGTTCAACATGGCGGTCATGGGCCTGCGCCTAGCGGGCAGGTCCAACGGTGTCGCCAAGCTTCACGGCCGGACGAGCCGGGAGATGTTCCAGGGCCTGTGGCCCCCCGTTCCGGTGGAGGAGACACCCATCGGGTCGGTGACCAACGGTGTCCACGGCCGCACCTGGGTGTCGTCGCAGATGGGCGACCTGTACTCGAAGTACGTCTCCCCTGCATGGGACGACGCCGGGCCCGACGAGTGGGACCGGATCGACGACGCCCGAGACGACGAGCTGTGGAGGGTTCGCGAGCAGGGCCGTGAGGCGCTGGTCAGTTTCGTGAGGGACCGTTTGCGCAAGTCGCTGTACGACCGCGGTGTGTCGGTGACCGACGCCGAGTGGGTCGACGAGGTGCTCGATCCCCGCTACCTGATCGTCGGGTTCTCCCGGCGCTTTGCGACCTACAAGCGCGCGACCCTGCTGCTGTCGCAGCCCGAACGCCTCCGCCGGCTACTGCTCGATGAGCACCGGCCTCTGCAGCTCGTCTTCGCCGGCAAGGCGCACCCGGCGGACGACCTCGGCAAGGACATGATTGCCCAGATCGTGAGGTTCTCCCGCGACCCCGCTGTGCGCCATCGCATCACGTTCATCGAGGATTACGACATAGCGGTCGCCCGCATGCTCTACCAAGGAAGCGATGTCTGGCTCAACACACCCCGGCGACCCATGGAGGCCAGCGGCACGAGCGGCGAGAAGGCAGCCCTCAACGGGGCGCTGAACTGCTCGATCCTCGACGGCTGGTGGGACGAGATGTTCGACGGGACGAACGGGTGGGCGATCTCATCCGCCGAGAGCATCACCGACCTGGCGCACCGCGACGAGACCGAGGCCAACAGCCTCTTCGAGATCCTCGAACGCCAGATCATTTCGCTCTTCTACGACAGGGCGGGCGCCCGCTTCCCACGTGGGTGGGTGACCCGCGTGAAGGCTTCAATCCGCTCCCTCGGCCCGAAGGTGATGGCATCGAGGATGGTGCGGGATTACCTGACCGATCTTTACGAGCCGACGGCGCGACAGAGCGACCTCTTGGCCGACGACGGTTACGCCCGGGCCAGGTCGCTCGCCGACTGGAAGAAGCACGTGCTGGCAGCTTGGCAAGAGGTGAAGGTCGTCGATGTCGACGCGGACGTAGCGGGCACCGCCGTCGACCTCGGCGGCGAACGCCAGGTGACCGTCGAGGTGAGTCTCGGATCCTTGAGCACCGGCGATGTGGCAGTCGAGCTCCTTCACGGCCCGGTCGCTCCGGGAGACGAGATCAGCGAACCGCAGGTGGTCCGATTGCAGCAGGAGGACCTGTCCGGCGCGGGCAGTCCGCGATCTGGGCTGGTGCGCTACCGCGGCGGTTTCCGCTGCGACACGGCAGGACGTCACGGCTACACCGTCCGCATCGTTCCCCATCACCCCGACCTGGTCGCGCCGGTCGAGCTCGGCTGCGTCGCGTGGGCCTGAAGCGACCCGGAGGCGACGACCCTTTCGGCTAGAGCCCCGCCAGGCCCATCAGCTGCTCGGCCGCCTCGTAGGGATCGACCTGCCGGCGGAGGAGCGCCTCACGCACCGGTTCCGCACGCCCGGCATATGCCAGGTCGTGCACCCGGATGCTGAGGTTCGACCTGATGACCCGTTCGAGCTCTGCGAGCAGGCGGCGCTCGCGGCGACGCAGTAGCTCGCCGCTCTCGTCCAGAAACCGTTTGTGATCGAGCACCGCCGACCACAGCGTGCGCAAACCCTGCTCCGAGTCCTCGCCGGCGGATGACGCGGCAGTCAGGATCACGGGGGGACGCCACTCGCCCATCACCGTGTTCATGTCGAGCATGTTCTCGAGATCGCGCCGTGTCTCCGCGGCCCCCGGGCGGTCGGCCTTGTTGACCACGAACACGTCGGCGACCTCGAGCAGGCCCGCCTTGCTTGCCTGAACAGCGTCGCCCCAACCGGGGTTCACCACGACCAGCGTCGTGTCCGCCTCGCCGGCGATCTCGACTTCCACCTGTCCGACGCCGACGGTCTCGACGATGACGGTCTGCATCCCGATCGCGGAGAGGACCCGGATCGCCTCGGGGGCCGCCAGGGCCAGACCTCCCTGGTGGCCCCTCGACGCCATCGAACGGATGAACACACCTTCGTCGAGCGCGTGGCTCTGCATCCGTATGCGATCGCCGAGGATGGCACCTCCCGAAAAGGGCGACGACGGGTCCACGGCGAGGACACCCACCTTCGCTCCTCCTTCGCGCGCCAGCGTGATGAGACGGTCGGTGATGGTCGACTTGCCGGCTCCCGGAGCTCCAGTGATGCCCACGACATGCCCAGGATCTGACCCGGAAGGGAACGTGATCCGCCCCACCTCCCGCGCGACCGGCCCTCCGCGCTCGACGAGCGAGAGCAGGCGACCGGTCGCCACCCTGTCGCCGCGTCGCGCGGCGTCGAAGAGCGCAGCCGGGTCTCGCAGCCGGGAATCATGTTGCGCGCCGGCTCTCGCCGGGGTCGTGTCCATGGAGCCTCAAGTATTGCCGCCGCGCGCCTTCCTGCCCGTGCCCGTTCCGCGGCGGCGCACGAGACCGTAGGCTTCATACGGTGAGAGCCCACGTGGACCGCGATCGGGTGGTCGAGTTGACCAGGCTCCTCGTATCGGTCGACACGCGCAACCCGCCCGGCCACGAAGGGCCCATCGAGGACACGGTCCGCGAAGCGCTCGAGCGGTGGCACCCCGAGTGGACCCGACTCGAGCCGACGTCAGGCCGCCTGTCGCTGGTCGCCCGCATCCCGCACAAGCGGGGACCCGGCGGCGACCGCCCCTGCCTCATCGTCAACGGGCATCTCGATGTGGTACCTGTCAACGAATCCGCCTGGTCCACCGACCCGTTCGACCCGCAGGTGAGTGACGGCCGCCTGTACGGCCGTGGCACTGCCGACATGAAAGGCGGTATCGCCGCGGCGATCTGCGCTCTGGAGACCCTGGACGTCGCCGGCGTCGAGCCCGCCTGCGACATCATCTTCCACCTCGTCGCCGACGAGGAGCGCGGTGGCGCCTTGGGAACCAAGATCCTCTTGGATGAAGGCCTGATCAGCGCCGACGCGTGCCTGATCCCCGAGCCCACCGACATGCAGTTGTGCATCGCCGAGCGCGGCCTGCTGCAAGCGCTCATCTCGGTCGAAGGCCGCCCAGGCCACGGCAGCCGGCCGCGTGAGGGGATCTCGGCGATAGAGAACGCCGCGCGCCTGGTTCTGGCGCTGCACGCCGCCGACTACGGCGACGAGGAGCACCCGCTGCTCGGGCGGCCGACCGCCAACGTGGGCACGATCTCCGGCGGGACCACCTTCAACACCGTCGCCGAAGCATGCGTGATCGGCCTCGACAGGCGGATACTTCCCGGCGCCACGCAGGAGAGCACCGAGAAGGAGATCCGGCGCCTGATCGACACCGCCGGCGTCGAGGGTCTTCGCTACCGCCTCGATGTGGACACCTTCGGCGAGGCGAGCGAGATGCCCCACGACGATCCGTGGGTGCGCGTCGTTGGCGATTCGGTCGCTCGCGCGATCGGGTCCAGGCCCGAAACGATCGGGATGAGCTTCACCACCGACGCGAGGTTCGTGAGGAACCAGGCAGGGATCCCGGTGGTCGTCTGCGGGCCCGGCGCCGTCGAGCAGGCGCACGGCAACGACGAGTACGTCACCGTCGACCGCCTCGTCGACGCCACGGCCGCCTTCGCGGAGCTGTACGCCGCCTTCCGTCACAAGGCCTGATCGCCGCTGGGCGGACTATCTGGATTCGCCGGCGGTGCTCACAGCAGTCTCTGGCGGCGCAACCAGGCAACGACGATGTCCGCCACCGCGGAGTCGGTACCGCGCATCGCGTGGTCTTTTCCCTCGATCCATTCGAAGGTGACAGGCCCGGGGATGGCCGAGGCGGCGTCCTCGAGCTCGGAGACTGTTCCAAAGGCGTCCCGGGTTCCCGAAAGGAACAGGCAGGGCACCTTCAAGGCCGGAAAATGCTCGATCCTCGACCTGTCCGGACGCCCCGGAGGATGCAGCGGGTAGCTGAGCAGCACCAGCCCTTCGGCCTCCAAGCCATCCGCGGCCGCCATGGAGCACATTCGTCCACCCATGGAACGCCCTCCGAGCACCAGCCGTGTCGTGCGTTGCCGGAGCGCGGCTGCCTCCTCGTTGACCGCCCGCACGAGCACCGGGGCCTTGTCCGGCGCGCGCCTGCCGGCCTTGCGGTAAGGAAAGTCCATGCGGACCACATCGCCGCCGGCGGCGGTGACAGCACTGTCGATGGACACGAGGGCACTCTGGTTGCGGTCGGCTCCAGCGCCCGGAGCGAGCAGCAGCCCCGTCCTGGCTATGGCCTTCTCCGCCATCGCGTCACACGACGGTACGCAACAGGGCGTGCAGGTCCGACGCCATCCCTGCGATCGCGTCTGGATCCTCTCCTGATCGGATCGCCTCGCACAGGGAACGGGACTTGTTGATGATCCGAAGCCAGTGCACTTCGTCCATCCCGACCGGTGCCGGCCCGTCCACTTCCGAAGCCCAGCCCTCCAGGTCGTCCTGGCGCTGCTCGTCCTCGGGCTCCGACGCGAGCCTTCCGGACGCGTTGAAGAGCTCCTCGATGGCCCGATAGCGAACCTCGTCGTCTTCTTCGTCGTCGTCGTAGCCGACGACCGCCGAAGAGTGCGTCGTTCCCACGAGATCGAACAACGCCTCTGCCTGGTCTTCGTGCGCCGACGAGACGACGAGATCGTCACCGTCCCATTCGTGGGGTATCCGGTGATCGTCGAGCAGCATGCTCAGATGGCTCCGCTGTTCGGGGAGCCACTCGGGCAGCTCGTACACCGTCCCCACCCCGACCGGCCCGTGCGGCTCCGCACCGGAAGCAGTGCCAGTGGTCGCTCCCGGTACGTCGGCCAGGAGCTTCGAGAGGATCGAGGCCTGGAGGCGGATCTCGTCCTCCATCGCCTCCTCCGCGCCGAGCGCCGCCAGCAGCCGGCGTGTGACCCTGCCCACCGCCGCCCAGGTCTCGGCGTCGGTGCCGTAGAACTCGTCCTCCATGAACACACCCGCGGACGCCTCCGCCACGTCGGCGTCCGCGTGCATGTCGGTCGGATCAGCTGTCAGCCGGCGTGCCGCGTCAGCGAGGAGACGTACCGGTTCTGTGTCCGGCAATCCGGAGGGCGCGATTCCCTCAGCGGCTGAGTCAAGGCCGTCGGAGTCATCGTCGAACATCGCTTCGGCGCCGGCGTCGTGATCTGAGGCGTCCGTGTCCCGGGACGAGGGCTCACCCTCGGCCCCGCCCGCCGCGGCGGTCAGCGACAGTTCTTCGAGGAGATCGTCGACGCGCTCCTCATCGTCCGCGGCCACGACAAGTTCCTCTTCTTCGAACCGGTGCGAGATCTGCAGGGTGTTGAGGTAATCGATGAGGCGGCCGCGATCACGATCTGCCCACCAGCCGATCCGGTAGCCGACCTCTTCGTCCTCGTCGCCGGGTTCGAGCTCGGGAAGGTCGGACGGGATCAGTCTCTCCCGGCACGAGTGGCAGCGCCCCCGGCTGCCCACCTCGTAACCGCAGTTGACGCAGTACCAGACCTTGCCCACGCCAGCTGATCAGCCGGTCGGCTGCTTCTTGGGGAGGATCGGCGCGTCCCTGCCGGTGCCGTGTCGTCCGGGGGACAACGACGGTGCTGATCGCGTGTTGATCTCGTGGTACTCGTCCTCGACGTTCACAGACCAGACGTCGTTGTCGGCGCCCAAGAGGTTCTCGACGGTCAACATAGCGGTGTACATCGAGTGGTCCTGGTTGTTGTAGCGGTGCATGCCGTTGCGCCCTACAGGGAACACGTTGCTTGCGTTCGCTCCAATCCAGTCGCGGATGATCTGGACGTTGTCGGCGTAGTCGGTGTCGTAATACGGGTACGCCTTCGGCATACGCACCACGTAACCGGCTTCGACCTGCGACGGATCGAGCAGCCCGAGCCGTCCCAGTTCCTCGGCTCCCTGCTCGATCAACTTCTCGTCAGGAGCGCCCCACGACTCGTCGCCCTCCTCGACGGTGTACTCGAGCCCCAGAACGTTGCGGCCCTCCTTGACAAGGAACGGGGACCACGAGCCGAAATTCTGAATGCGCATCGTCTTCACGCTCGGGTCGTGGATGTAGATCCAGTTGTCGTCCCATGGGACCGCGTCTTCAGGCACGACCAGCGCGACCGTGAGGAAATCCCGGTAATAGAGGTCGTCGGCGGCTCGGCGCACCTTCTCGGGCACCGGTGGGTCGAAGACGTGGACGAGCGACGCGATCGGCATCGACGAGATCACCGCGGTCGCCGGGTACTCGGTGACGGCGCCGCCGTGATCGGCCACAACCGAGGTGGCCACACCACCATGATGGTTGATGCGTTCCACACGAGCGCCCATGATGACCTTGGTACCCGCGTCCTCGACGAGGTCACGGCAGCGTTCCCACATCATCCCCGGACCGAGGCGCGGATACTGGAACTCTTCGATGAGGGAGGTGATGTCCTTCTGGTTGCGCCTGGGCAGGAGCGCGTTGATCACCGCTGAGGCGAGGGAGAGGTTCTTTACTCGTTGCGCCGCCCAGTCGGCGGGCATCTCCGATGGCGGGTGCCCCCATACCTTCTGCGTGTACGTCTTGAAGAAGTGGTTGTAGAGCCTCCAGCCGAATCGGGCGGCCAACCATCCCTCGTACATGTGCTGATTCTTCGGGGGTCGGATCCTCGCCCACGCATACGACAGGACGCAGCGGACGGCCTCGATGATGCCGAGGTTGCCCAGCGCGTTCGACGCCCGAAGCGGGTAGTCGTAGAACTTCCCGCGGTAGTAGATGCGGCTCTTGCGCGGCCGGAGCATGAACTCCTCGTCGGGGAGGATCTCGTGCCACAACTCCTCGACCGGCCGGACCTTGGTGAAGAACCTGTGGCCACCGATGTCGAAGCGCCAGCCGTCGCGTTCCACCGTGCGGCTGATGCCCCCAACCACATCGTCGGACTCCAGCACAGTCGACCGCCGTCCCGCCTTGGCGAGCTGGTAGGCGGCTGTCAACCCCGCGGGGCCGGCACCGATGATCACGACCTCGTCGGCCAGGCCGCCGGCATCGGGCGTAGCGGCCGTTGTATCACTCACGCGTTGAATCCCTCCGGGGCATCAGGAGTGGGGCGCGGCCAGGTATTGAATAGACCCGGACCGGGACAAAAACGCCACCACCCATTATGGCCGACCCCCTCCGCGGCTTACCAGGCGGCAGCATGTCAGCCGCCGTAGCGGACCAGGTTCTCGTACTCGTAGTAGACAGAGCCGTTCTGGTGCACCACCGTCGGGCCGGGGGTGTGCAGCAGGTCGAGCCAGCTCTTGAGGTAGCCGCAGGCCCCACCGAGACCGGGGTAGCCGTCCCGCCACACCAGCCACAGAGTGTGCCCGGCGCCGACACGGGCCAGCACCTCTTGGGCGAAGGTCTCGACATCGGTGTGGGCGATCACCTTCCGGTAGTCGACCCAGTTGACCCTCTGGGGACCGATCGCCCGCGGGAACGTCAGTTCGACTACGCCGCGGACGGTGAGCAACCGATCGACCGCAGGACCCAGCTGATCCGGGCAATACGCCACGACGTCCCCACTTTGTGCCTGCGCGTTGAGGACCGCGGCGACCTTGACCGCCTGGGTGCGTTGCTGCTTGTTCTCCCCGTAACCGGTGAGCAACCCCGCGAGGCACAGCACGGCGATGCACCCGGCCCGGAAACGACGCCCCGGGATGACCGCTATCCCCGCCGCCACCACCATCAGGAACAGCGGCAGCACCACGGCCGTGTACCGCGCCACGAAAGCGGCATTGGCTACAGCCCCCAGCACGACCGCCACCACGAGTGTCCCGAGTGCCACGACGACCAATGGCGCCATCCCCGGACGGGGGCGCAGCTCGATCACGACCGCTGGCCCGCACTCGGTCTCGTGGGTGGAACCGTCGGGTTCTGTGGTCCGCACCACCGTGCCCGGAACCGCCGTGCGCCCGAAGACGCCGACCATGAACAGGGTGAAGCTGGCGAACATCAGCAGCATGCCCCACGAACCCGGACCGGAGTAGTCGCCGAAGAGGGCCAGGAGGTCACCGGGGCTGGCCGCGGACGTCCACGGAGTGCCGGTGTGCAGGGCCTGGTAGGCGAAGACGGGGAACCACGGCAACCACAACAGCGTGCCGAAACCCATGGCACGCAGGATGGGCCGGCCGGTACCCGTCCGGCGGGCGCGCCAGCCGAGCCAGAGCGCCGTGACGAGGACGAGGTAGAGGCCCCAGTAGTGGGTGTAGAGCAGCGCAGCGGTGATGGCCGACACCGCCACCAGCCGCCCCCGAGTGGGCTGTTCGACCGCTCGCTGGAGCGCCAGGAACCCCAGCACGGAGAACAGGATCATGAACGAGTACATGCGTGTCGCCGTCGCGTAGTTGATGGCGAACGGTGATGTGAGACCCAAGAAGAACGTCACCCACGCAACAGTCCGTCCTCCTACACGCCTCCCGGCCAGCCACAACAGCGGGAGTGTGCCGACAGAGACGATCCCCGAGAGCGCGCGCACCGCGAAGTCACTTTGCCCAAAAGCCGCCATCCAGAAGTGGAGGATCACGTAGTAGAGCGGCGGGGCTCCGTCGTGGCTGAGCGCTCTCGGGATCTGGGACACGGGCAGCTTCGAGATGTTGACGCTGATCGCTTCGTCGAGCCACAGGGGGCTCGGTGCCCAGAACCGCAGTGCCACGCCCGCGACGACGGCGACGACCCCGGCCACCACGAGGAGTCGCGGCACCTCGATGTCGACGCCGAAAAGGGTCTCGTGAAGGCGGCCGTGAGCCCGGTCGCCCGGTTGTGGCGGGCTGTCTACGGTCGCGGCCACGGCTCAACAGGGTACCCAGCGCAGTCACGGCCCTACACGTCAGCCGCCAGACACACCTCCAAACACACCTCCATTGGACGGCTGCGTAGCCGGATGTGCACGACAGGACCGGCGCCGGAGACCGAACGCTACATTCGGAGTGTGCCATCAAGAGACGATCATCGACCGCAGGCCCCCGACCGGAACCTGGCGATGGAACTAGCCCGGGTCACCGAAGCGGCGGCCATGGCGGCCGCCCGGTGGATGGGTAGAGGCGACAAGGAGGGTGCCGACGGCGCGGCGGTGGACGCCATGCGCGTCGTGCTCGGTGGCGTCCCCATGGACGGCGTCGTCGTGATAGGCGAGGGGGAGAAGGACGAGGCGCCGATGCTGTACAACGGCGAGCGAATCGGTGACGGCACGCCTCCCGAGGCAGATATCGCGGTCGACCCGATCGACGGTACGACCCCCACGGCGCTCGGGCGCGGAGGCGCGCTCTCGGTGATCGCCGTCAGCGACCGGGGGACCATGTTCAACCCCGGGCCGTGCGTCTACATGGAGAAGCTTGCCGTCGGCCCGGAAGCGGCGGGCAAGGTGAGCCTCGAGCAGTCCGCCGCCGACAACATCCGTGCCGTGGCCGAGGCGAAGGGCGAATCCGTGCGCGACGTCACCGCCGTGATACTCGACAGGCCGCGCCACGCCGACCTGATCGAGGAGGTCCGGTCCATAGGTGCTCGGATCCGGCTCATCACCGACGGCGACGTAGCAGGAGCCATTGCGACGGCGTGGTCGGATTCCGGCGCCGACATCCTGCTCGGCATCGGCGGTACCCCGGAAGGGGTGATTGCGGCGGCCGCGCTCAAGTGCATGGGCGGCGAGCTACAGGGGCGACTGTGGCCACGCAACGACGTCGAGCACAAGGCGGCGGTCGAAGCTGGTTATGAGATCGAGCGGGTGCTCGGTCACGACGACCTGTGCCAGGGCGACAACTGCTTCTTCGCGGCGACGGGGATCACCGACGGTGAGCTGTTGAGGGGCGTGCGCTACGACTCCCGCGGCGCGACCACCGAGTCCCTCGTGATGCGCTCGAAGTCCGGGACGGTGCGCAGGATCGTCGCCAACCACCGTCTGAACAAGCTGGCCCGTTACTCGGCGGTCGAGTTCTACTAAAGAGGCTCGTACCACTGGGGGTGCCCGGTTCGACCGACTGGTCGCACCCAGGAGCCGCGCGACTCGTAGAAGCTGGCAGGACCCTCGGCTCCGACGACAGGGAACTCCCAGCCGGTCCTTCGCGCCGACGACTCCAGGTGCGCGAGGAGGTGGCTGCCGACGCCCTGCCGCCTGCATCCCTCGACGACGAAGACGCCGGCGTGCGGTCCCGACCCGTCCACCCAGGCGACGGCGACACCGGCGAATCCCTCCTCGGTTCGAGCGGTCAGCACGATGGGTTGGGAAAAGACGACCCGGCGCGCGTCCGAGGTCGTCCCGGAGGCTTGCACGAGCGGAACGTCGGCGCCGGCCTCGGCGATGGCGGCTCGGGCATCAGGGTCGACGACCCGGCCGCTCGTGATCGTGAGCGCGATCCCGCCGGTCCCTATCACGGCAGGCGCCTCGAGGCAGGCGTCCGCTATCGGCACCCAGAAGCGGCCCCGCCTCTCCTCGAGAAGGACCACGCGGTCGAAGGTGGCAACGGACGCGTAGTCCTGTAGCGCGGCCATGGCCGACTGGATCCGCTCGTCGGCGATTCCGTCCCCGAGAGTCACGTGGGGCACCCATGGCCATGTGAGCGACCTGGCGAGGGGCTGTTCGAACACGTCGTCGCGGAGCTGTCTCAGCCGTTCGATGTCGCCGCCGACGCCGAGATACAGGACGGGATTGTCCGGCAGGAACGTGCAGGGCGGCCCCAGGGTCGCGGTCAGGGGGGCGGTCTGCAGGGCTGCGGCCGACCGGATCCTGGCGACCGCAGCCGGCAGGTCCCTCGAGTGGACGTTGACGGGCGGGACGAGCGTCAGATGGGGTTCCATCCGGCCGAGGGACGGGTCTCCCACCGCCCTGCGGAGGCCCTCCACCTCGGACCGAACGGGCTCGTCAAGAAGCAGCGCCACACCCAGCCGGTGCCGGCTTGAAGAGGTCCGCAGAATCGCCTGAGAAGAAGGCGCGATCCTCTTCGATGGCATATCGCAGTGTGCCAGGTGGAGGGGTTCGGAAGGTCCCCGGCCGCTAGGATCAGAGCGTGAACGAGGACCTGGAGCTCTTCGACATCGTCCGCCGGGAGGAGGAGCGGCAGAACACCACTCTGCAGCTCATCGCCTCCGAGAACTTCGCCTCGCGGGCGGTGATGGCAGCCACCGGCTCGGTCCTCACCAACAAGTACTCCGAGGGCTACCCCGGCAAGCGCTACTACGGCGGCAATCAGGTGATCGACGAGGTGGAAGACCTTGCGCGCCGGCGGGTCTGCGCACTCTTGGGGTCCCACCTTCCAGAGGGTGGCGTGCACGCCAACGTGCAACCACACTCGGGAGCCAACGCCAACCTCGCCGCGTACCTGGCGGTCCTGGAGGCGGGCGACACCGTGCTCGGCATGCGGCTCGACCAGGGGGGCCACCTCACCCATGGTTCACCGGTCAACGTGAGCGGGCGGTTCTACAAGTTCGTGTCCTACGGCGTCACGCAGAGCGACGAGAGGCTGGACCTGGACCAGCTGGCGTCGTTGGCGCAGGAAAACCAACCAAAGCTGATCGTTGCCGGTGCGACGGCCTACCCGCGGCTGATCGACCCCGTGCCGATCCGCGAGATCGCCGACAGTGTCGGAGCGCTGTTCCTGTTCGACGCGGCTCACGTGGCGGGGCTCATCGCAGGCGGGGTACATCCGAATCCCGTCGGCATCGCGGACATCGTCACCTTCACCACTCACAAGACCCTCCGTGGGCCCCGAGGGGGTGCGATCCTGTGCCGGCCGGAGCTGGCGACGGCTATCGACAAGGCGGTGTTCCCCGGCCTGCAGGGCGGCCCGCTGGAACACGTGGTCGCAGCCAAAGCGGTCGCTTTCTGGGAGGCGTCGCAACCGCAGTTCCGTGATTACGCCGCCCAGATCATCCGCAATGCGAGGGCCCTCGCCGGGGCTCTCGCGGCGGAGGGATTCCGGATTGTCTCCGGGGGCACCGACAACCACCTGATGCTGGTGGACCTGCGAACATTCGACCCTGACCTGACCGGCAAGGTGGCTCAGGAGTCGCTCGACCGCGCGGGCATCACTCTCAACAAGAACACCATCCCGGACGATCCCCGCTCTCCCTTCGTGACCTCCGGCCTTCGCATCGGCACGCCGGCGGTGACGACTGCCGGGATGCGGGAGCCCGAGATGGCAGAGATCGCCGGCCTCATCGGAAGGGTGCTGCGCAAGCCTGACGACCCAACCGAGATAGCCGCCGTGCGCGACGAGGTGGCTGTGATGTGCTCGAAGTTCACGCCCTACCCGTAGGGAGACCCGGATCACCGGTTACAACGACTACCTGATCGTCGGGGCCGTAGCCGCTGTCACCACGTGGGTGGCGACGTTCGTGGTGCGCCGTCTCGCCGCCAGGTTCTCGATCATCGTCCTGCCGGACGAGCGCAGGGTTCACGAGCGGCCGACTCCGACGGTCGGCGGCGCTGCCATGTTCTTCGGCCTGCTCGTGGCGATGATCGTGGCGTCGCAGATCCCCGGATTGAACCCGCTGTTCCGTGGTAGCTCGGACCCGATCGGGTTGGTGCTCGCCGCCGCCGTGATCTTCACGGTCGGGATGGTCGACGACCTGCGTGAGATGTCGCCTCCCGCCAAGCTGTCCGGTCAGATCGTCGCGGGGACGGTTCTGTACCTGTTCGGCGTCAGCATGCTTTACTTCCGCCTTCCCTTCGCTCAGACGACCCTGGTCCTGTCCGCCGACCTGGTCCCGGTCATGACGGTGCTGTGGGTCGTAGGGATGGCCAACGCTGTGAACCTGGTGGACGGATTGGACGGCTTGGCAGCCGGCATCGTCGGGATCGCCTCTGTCTCGTTCTTCCTCTACTCGCACCAGCTCGTCCACGCCGGCACGATCGCGCCCGAGACATCCGGGCAGCTGCTGTCCGTGATCGTGCTGGGCATATGCGTCGGCTTTCTCCCGCACAACTTCCATCCCGCCAAGATCTTCATGGGTGACGCCGGCGCGATGCTCCTCGGCCTGCTGATGGCAGCGTCAACCATGTCGGTCGTGGGCCAGACCGATCAGGACTTCAGCGGGCGGACGTACTTCTTCTTCGCCCCCGTCGTGATCCCGTTCTTCATCTTGGGCATTCCGATGCTCGACACCGCCTTCGCGATCGTCCGGCGGGCGGGCCGCCGCACCAATCCCGCCGTTGCCGACAAGAACCATCTGCATCACCGGTTGATGCGGCTCGGTCACGGGCAGACCCGATCGGTCCTCATCTTGTGGACCTGGACTGCGCTGCTCTCGGGGCTGGTGCTCTTCCCGTCGTTTCACAGCGGGGCGTTGTCGGCGGTGCCCTTCGGAGCCGGCGCCCTGGTAGTCGCTCTGTACACGCTCTTCGGCGTGCGCGGCCGTACTGAGCAAGGGGCTGGCGGCCGGCCGGCCTGAGGCAAGACGCGGTCGGCCGGCCTGAGGCAAGACGCGGCTAGTGGATCTCCGCGCCGGTGGCGGCTTCGAGCCGGGCCTGCGCCCACCGGAGGTCCTTGTCCGCTGCGGGGTCTCCCTCGCTTCCGGCGGCTGACAGCCGCTGCTTCGCTTCCTCCTCGTCCGCGCGCGCAGCCTCCACGTCGACGTCGGAGGCGAGCTCCGCTACGTCGGCGAGCATGATCACCCGGTTGTCGCTGACCTCGACGAACCCGCCCTGCACCGCGAGGCGGATGTCCGGTTCGGTGGAACTCTCGCCGGAATCCGGTTGCGGTCCGACGATTTTCACGAGACCGGGATCGAGTGCGCCGATGTAGGCCATGTGGTTGGCGAGGAACGCGATCTCCCCGTCGACCGTCCGGCACACGATCATCTCCGCGTAGCCGGAGTAGAGGGTGCGAGTCGGGGTGACCAGCTCGAACTGGGTGGTGGCCATCCGGTGATCAGCCTTCGTGCTGGAGCGTGCGGGCCTTCTCCAGCACCGACTCGACACCGCCGACGTTGAGGAACGCCTGCTCCGGAACCTCGTCCAGGTCTCCGTTGACGAGTGCCTCGAAGGACTCGACCGTCTCCGAGACCGTCACGTACACACCCTTGATGCCCGTGAAGACCTCGGCCACGAAGAACGGCTGAGAGAGGAACCGCTGGATCTTCCGTGCCCGGGAGACGGTCACCCTGTCCTCCTCGGAGAGCTCGTCGAGACCGAGGATCGCGATGATGTCCTGCAACTCCCGGAATCGCTGCAGGATCTCCTGTACGCGGCGAGCCACGGCGTAGTGGCGGTCCCCGACGACTTCGGGAGCGAGCACCGATGACGTCGATGCCAGCGGATCCACGGCGGGGTAGATGCCCAGTGCCGCGATCTGCCGGGAGAGCTCGGTCGTCGCGTCGAGATGGGTGAAGGTGGTGAACGGAGCAGGGTCGGTGTAGTCGTCGGCCGGCACGTACACCGCCTGCAGGGAGGTGATGGAACGGCCGCGGGTCGAGGTGATCCGTTCCTGCAGCTCGCCCATCTCGTCAGCGAGAGTCGGCTGGTAGCCCACCGCCGAGGGCATGCGGCCGAGAAGCGTCGACACCTCCGAGCCCGCCTGGACGAAACGGAAGATGTTGTCGATGAACAGGAGCACGTCCTGGTTCTTCACGTCTCTGAAGTATTCGGCCATCGTGAGCGCCGAAAGGGCGACGCGCAAGCGCACGCCGGGCGGCTCGTCCATCTGGCCGTAGACCAGGGCGGTCTTCTCTATGACGCCCGATTCGGTCATCTCCAGCCAGAGGTCGTTGCCCTCGCGGGTCCGCTCGCCGACGCCGGCGAAGACGGATACGCCGCCGTGCTGGTCGGCGACCCTGCGGATCATCTCCTGGATGAGGACCGTCTTGCCCACACCCGCACCGCCGAATAGGCCGATCTTGCCGCCCTGCACGTAAGGCTCGAGCAGGTCGATGACCTTGATGCCGGTCTCGAACATCTGGGCCTTGGGCTCCAGGGCGTCGAAGGCAGGAGCCGGGCGGTGGATCTCCCAGCGGTCGTCGGGCGTTCCGATCTCGGCGACGTCCAGCGGGTCACCGGTGACGTTGAAGACATGTCCGAGAACCGCGTCGCCGACGGGGACCGTGATCCCACGTCCGGTGCTGATGACGGCGGTGCCGCGACGGAGGCCGTCGGTCGGCCTTAGGCAGACGCAGCGGACACGGCCCTCACCGATCTGCTGCGCCACTTCGGCCATGATCTTCTGGCGCTCCCCGTCGACCTCGATCTCCATCTCGACGGCGAAGTTGATCTCGGGCAGCGCTCCTGGTGGGAACTCCACGTCCACAACCGGGCCGGCGATGGCCACGACCCTGCCCTCGGTGTGCTCGGTGCTCACTTCCTCGGCGATGATGCTCATGTGCTGCTCCTGCGGTCAGGCCGACTCGGCGGCGATGTCGAATGTCTCGTTGTACGATCCGGAGCCGTCTTCGACGCCAACTTGGCGTAGGGCTTCCGCACCGCCCACTATCTCCATGATCTCGGTGGTGATCGAATCCTGGCGCGCGCGGTTCATGACCCTGCGAAGGTTCTTGATCAGCTCGTCGGCGTTGTCCGTTGCCGCCTTCATCGCACGCTGGCGGGCGGCGTGCTCGGAGGCCGAAGACTCGAGCATGGCCGCGAGAACCTCCGCCTCGAGCCAGCTCGGAAGCAGCCGGTCGAGGATCTCCGATGGCTCGGGTTCGAACTCGTAGTCGATCCTGTGGCCGGAGGCGGCTTCAGCACCGGTCCCGGTCTTTTCGCCCGCGGCGAGCGGGACAAGCTGCTTGACAGTGACGGTCTGCGTGCCCATGGAGACGAAGCGGGTGTATACGAGCTCGATCTGGTCCAGGTCGCCCATCTCGAACGGTGGCATGACCGCGGCCACCACACGGCGCGCGTCCTCGTAGCTCGGGCGATCGGCGATGCCTGTGAACGCCGCGAGGATCGGCTGGCGGCGGTAGCGGAAGTAGTTGACGCCCTTTCTCCCCAACGGCACCAGTTGCACGTCGCGCCCCGAAGCACGATGTTCACGCATCATGCGCTCGACGGTACGGATGATCGACGAGTTGTAGCCGCCCGCGAGCCCCCGGTCGGCCGTGATGAGCACGATCGCCACCTTCTGGACGCCCTCGATGTCGCGGAACAGCGGGTGGCTGGACGCATCAGGAGTGCCGGCAAGGTGCTCCACCACCTCGCCCATCTTCTGGACGTACGGGCGGGCCGCGGCGATGGCCTGCTGGGCGCGCACGATCCGTGACCCGGCGATGAGTTCCATCGCGCGCGTGATCTTCTTCGTCGACTCGACGCTGCGGATCCTTCGCCTGAGTACGCGTTCCTGGCCACCGGCCATCGTCTTTTCCTCGGACCCCTTCTATGCCGCGGTCGGGCCACTCGGAGCGAACAGCCTCTTGAACGACTCGATCGCCTCGTTGAGCTTGGCCGTGTCAGGAAGCACCTTCGTCTCGCGGATCTCCTCCAGCAGGCTGGCATGGCTCGACCTGGTGAACGCGATCAGCTCCGATTCGAAGCGGCGCACGTCCACGACCGGGATGTCGTCGACGAAACCGTTCGTCGCCGCATAGATGGCGAGAACCTGCTCCTCGACGGGAACCGGCTGGTTCTGCGGCTGCTTCAGGACCTCGGTGAGGCGGTAGCCCCGATCGAGCTGAGCCTGCGAGACCTTGTCCAGCTCCGAACCGAACGCGGCGAACGCCTCCAGGTCACGAAACTGTGCGAGGTCGGTCTTGAGGGTCCCGGCGACGGACCGCATCGCCTTGATCTGCGCGGCGCCACCGACCCGGGACACAGAGTTGCCCACGTTGATGGCAGGCCGGACGCCGGAATAGAAGAGGTCGGACTCGAGGAACACCTGGCCGTCGGTGATAGAGATGACGTTCGTCGGGATGTACGCGGAGATGTCGCCGGCCTTGGTCTCGATCACCGGCAACGCGGTGAGCGAGCCACCGCCACGCTCGTCCGACAGCTTGGCAGCACGCTCGAGGAGCCGGCTGTGAAGGTAGAACACGTCACCCGGGTAGGCCTCGCGGCCAGGCGGGCGCCGCAGGAGCAGTGAGAGCTGCCGGTACGCTTCGGCCTGCTTGGACAGGTCGTCGTAGATCACCAGGGCGTGCTCGCCGTTCTCCATCCAGTGCTGGCCGATCGCCGACCCGGCGTACGGCGCCAGGTACTTGAACGGCGCAGGCTCTGAGGCCGGCGCGTTCACCACGACCGTGTACTCCATGGCGCCGCGCTCGCGCAGGGTGTTCACAGTCTGGGCGACGGTGGAACCCTTCTGGCCGACGGCGACGTAGATGCACTTCACACCGAGGCCGCGCTGGTTGATGATCGTGTCGATGGCGACGGTCGTCTTGCCGGTCTTCCGGTCGCCGATGATCAGCTCGCGCTGCCCGCGGCCGATCGGAGTCATCGCATCGATCGCCTTGATCCCGGTTTGCAGGGGCTCCTTCACCGGCTGGCGGTCGATGATCCCGGGCGCCTGAACCTCGAGGCGCCGGTTGAGATCGGTGACGATCGGTCCCTGCCCGTCGAGCGGCTCGCCGAGAGGGTTCACCACCCTGCCGAGAAGCGCGTCCCCGACGGGAACGGACAGGATCCGGCCGGTAGCCCGGACCGTCTGACCCTCTTGGAGCTCGTCGACCTCCCCGAGCACCACGGCGCCGATCGAGTCCTCGTCGAGGTTGAGGGCCAGGCCGAGTTGGCCGCCTTCGAACTCGAGAAGCTCGTTGACCGCCGCGTTCGGCAGCCCGGAGATGCGCGCGATGCCGTCGTAGACCTCCAGCACGCGACCGACTTGCTCGGTGGACACGCCGGCGGTGAAACCCTCGACGTTCTTCTTCAGTGCCGCGCCGATCTCGGCCGCGTCGATGGTCAGTTCAGCCATCAAAAGTCTCCTGTGGTGAGGGTGGCCTCGGGAAGTGCGAGGCGCTCTTTCAGAATCTCGAGTCGGTGGCGGGCGCTGCCGTCGACGACGGTGTCGCCGATCGTCGCTACGAACCCACCGAGGACGGCGCGGTCGACGGTCACTCGTACGTCGACGCTGCGGCCGATGAGCCTGGAGAGCGCTTCGGCGAGGTGGCCGCGCTGCGATTCATCCAGCTCGACGGGGGCGCGCACGTCGGCGAGCCGCCGGTTGTTCTCGAACGCGACACGGTCGACCAGAAATGCGAGGAGGGGCTCGTAATCCCGGGGACGCCCGACGTGCGTCGCGTAGGTGGCGAGCCGGACGGTCGTATCCGTGGCTTTCCCGCGGAGGAGATCCTCGACGACCGCCTGGCGTGCGCTCTGCGGTATCGCGCGGTTCGAGAGCGCCGCCCTGAGCTCCTCGGAGGATGCGACGGTCTGCAGGAACCGGAAGAGCTCGTCCTCGATGTTGGTGAGAGCAGCCTCTCCCTCGACGGGTGCGAGGAGGGCGGTTGCGTATCCGTCGAGGCGTTCTTCGGCGGCCTTGTGGCCGAGCACCTGATCCGCTGCCGTCGGCTTCGCCTCGCGTGCCACAGCTTCCGTTCGGTTCGCCAGCCACGCGACGTTGTCGGGAAGGTCGGCGGCACGGTCCGCTTCGACCGCGAAGGCGATGAGCTGAAGGGTATGGGCACCGACGCGCGACTGGAGGAGGTCGTTGACGACCGCTCGGCGCGACGCCATCGGCACACCGCTGTCCGCGAGGACACGGCGGAGATCCTCCGACGAGTCGATCAGGCGCCTGACCGCCCGCAACTCGTCCGCGAGGACGGTGAGGTTCCCGGCGACCGCTTGCGCGCCTCCGGCTCTCGAAAGCTCGATGACCCCGTCGGCGTAGCCGCGGATGCTCTGCCTCACCTAGGAGGTCACCCCCGCGCTGGCCTGTGCGTCGACCTCGACGATGGTGCGATCGATGAGCGCCTTGTGGGACTGGCTGTCGAGTCCTTCGCCGAGAACCTTCTCGACGACGGTGATCGCCAGGTCCGCGGCACCGCGCCGGAGGTCCTCTGCGGCGCGGCGGGTCTGCGCTTCGATGTCCTCTCGCGCGCGTCCGATGATGCGCTCGTACTCCTCGTCTGCTTGCTGGCGTCGTTCGGCGCGCAACTGCTCAGCGAGCCGGCGTGCCTCGTCAGTGACAGCGCGCGCCTGTGCCTGGGCTTCGTTCACGCGCCGCTTGTATTCCTCCTCGGCCTCCACCGAGCGGCGCTTGGCCTCCTCGGCGTCGGCGAGAGCCTGGCGGATGGTCGCCTGGCGCTCGTCCATTGTCTTGTTGATCACCGGCAGCACCCACTTGGCCAGCGCGCCCAGGACGAGCAAGAACGCGACCAACTCGACGCCGAACGTGGCGTTGGGGACCAGGAAGTTGGATGAAGCCACCTGCACGGGGATCAGCCCTTGGCGAGGACGAACACGAACAGAGCGGCGAAGGCGAGGTTGATGAAGTACATGGCCTCGACCAGACCGACGATCAGGAACATGGTGGTGTACAGGCGGCCCTGAACCTCCGGCTGCCGTGCGATACCCGCGATCGTCTGGCTGCCGGCCAGGCCGTCACCGATGGCGGCGCCGATGGCCCCGCCTCCGAGAGCCAGACCACCGCCGGCGAAGGCGCCGGCCAGCTCGATGGCCTTCTGGGTGGTTGCTGCCATTTGTGGGTTTCTCCTATCTGGGGTTACTCGGAGCTGGTGGACTCTTGGCCAAAGCGCGACACGGTCAGTGCCCGCCCTCTTCGACGGCGAATTGGTAGTAGAGGATGGTCAACAGGGCGAAAATGAACGCCTGGATCACGCCGATGAACATGTCGAACAACTTCCAGGCGGGCGTGAAGACAAGACTCGCTGCGGCGAACTTCAAGGGGAAGCTGATCAGCAGGGCGATCATGATTCCCCCGGAGAACAGGTTGCCGAAGAGCCGCAGCGCGAGCGTGAGGGGTTTGGCGAGCTCTTCGAGGATGTGGAGGGGCGTCATCACCCTCGGTTTGCGGAAGAAGTACTTGATGTAACCGCCGAAGCCCTTGGCCCGGATGCTGGCGGCGTTGGTGAGGATGAAGACCAGGAAGCCCAGCGCGTAGGTGAGGTTGACGTCGGCGGTCGGCGCGGGGCTGTAGTCGGTGTTGTGGTACAGGCCCGGCAGGATCTCGAGCCAGTCGGCCACGAGCACGAGCATGAAGATGGACACGGCCAGGGGCACGACATGGCGGTACTTGGGCCCGAGGCTCTGCTCCACCTGATCCCCGACCCAGCCGACGATGAGCTCCCAGAAGATCTGGAGCTTGCCGGGCACACCGGCGATCGCCTTGTGGCGTAGGTAGAACCCCATCCCCAGGACGATCGCTCCGGCGGCGAACGTCGTCCAGATCGTGTCGAGGTTGAAGGTGATCCCGCCGATCTTCCGGGTGACGTGGTCACCGACCGGGATGTTCACCGCGAGTGTGCGGGTGACGATGTGGGCGGCTTCATGCATCGCCGGCACCCGCTTCGCCGATCTCGCGCCGCTGGTACTGGAGAAGCGCCACGAGCGCGTTGGCCAACATCAGGGCCTGGAACACCGCGAGGCCCCCGATCACGCCCCAACCCATCGGTCGCTCGACGATCATCAAGCCGATCGCTACGGCGGTGCAGGCGCCGAGGCGCAGCGCCACCGACCCGGCGAACGGCTTGCGGTTCACGACCCCCTCGGGTGTGGTGAACCTGAGAGCCGAGGACTGGAATACCCGATGGTTGGCGACTGCGAGTGCCAAGCCGACGGCTATGCCAGGAGCGACGTAGGGCTGGCCGAGCAGCACAGAAACCGCCGCGCCGACTATGCCGACGATGATGGCGGCGATGACGGTACGTCGCATGATGCGGTCGATCTCGGTGAGTGGGAATGCGGTGATCAAAGCGTTGGGCTCCGGGGGGTGGCGGGGCGGGGCTAGGCGAGAGGGCTAAGACGGCGTCGCGCCGTAGGCGGCGGCGAAGACCGCTGACTCGCAGGGGTCTTCGTCGCGGACAGTTCAGCGACGGCGTTTAGAAGTATCGCTTGAGCTCTGAGCGGGTCGCCAGCACTCCGACCACAACTCCGGCCAGCAGCCCGACCAAGAGGAAGAGCGGCAGCGTACCCAAAGCCCGGTCGACGAACCAGCCGCCGATGAGACCGGAGGCGAGGCAGATGGCATTCATCATTCCCAGCCCGGCGAACGCCATGATGCCTGGTCGCTGTTTCTCCAAGCTGACCTCGTTGGGCTATCGATCGGAGGGTCCCGCAGGGGTCCTCGCCAGGGCAGGCGACACGTCCCCCTGCTCTGGGATAGGACATCGGCACGCGCTGAATCGTCCCATGCCAGCCCTGTTCCGGGCAAGTTGACGAGCGGGCCGTTCACCACGGCTGACCGGGCTCAGGGGGCGCCGGCGGCGGCGGCGATCTGCTCCCACGCGACGGCCCCGGCGCGAAGGAGTTTGGGGATTTCGCCCGTCGAATCGACGACGGTCGACGGCTCTCCCTCGCACGGGCCTGCGTCGAGGATCAGGGCAACTCCGGGCAGCTTGCTCGCGAGGGCCTGCGCGGTGGTCAACGGTGGTTCGCCGTGCCTGTTCGCGCTCGTCGCGGCTACGGGTCCTGCTATCTCGCACAGGGCCCGCGGTACGGGGTGTGCCGGGCAGCGCACCCCGATGGTCCCATCCTCGTCTCCCAGGTCGGCGGCGACGTCCGGGCGTCGCGGCAGCACGATCGTGAGGGCGCCGGGCCAGAACCTCTCCATCAGCCGGCGGGCCGAGCTCGGAACGCAGGTGGTGAGCTCGAGGGCCTGCGCCTCGCTGGCGACGAGCACGGGGAGCTCGACGTGCCGCGGGCGTCCTTTCAGGAGGAACAACCTGTCCGCGGCACCCGAATGCCACGGATCGGCCGCCAGGCCGTAGACGGTATCGGTCGGGATGCCGACGATGTCCCCCTTGCCGAGAGCGTTGGCGGCGGCGGAGATGGCGCCCGCCGGCGGTGGATCGCCGTGGGCGCTGAGGATGCTCACGGTGCCCCCCTCGCGATGAGGACCCGGTTCCGCCCGGCGAGGTCGGGATGGACCTCAGCTTCGGCGAATCCCGCCCGGGCTGCCAGTCGTGCCGCTTCGCTCGCCTGGTGGGGAGCGATCTCGACAACTGCCGAGCCGCCGGTCCGGAGCCATCCGTTGGCGGCGCCGAGCAGTACCTCGCGGACGGCCTCCAGCCCGGTCGGTCCGGACTCCAGCGCCCCGCCCGGTTCCCAGTCCCGGACAGCCGGGTCAAGAGACGCCATCTCCGCGGAGGCGATGTAGGGCGGGTTGGACACGGCGAGGTCCAACCGGCCACGGAGATCGGCTGGCAACGCTGACCACCAGTCGCCGGGCATCAGGCGCACGCGGGTGGCGGGCCGGCCACCGAGTCCTGCGAGGTTCGCGGCTGCGACTCGCAGAGCGGCCGGTGACGCGTCCGTGGCGAACACGTGGACGCGCGCTCGTTCGACCGCTATGGAAAGCGCTATCGCGCCCGATCCTGTCCCGAGGTCCACGACTGTCTGCGGTTGGCCGGCGCGAGTGCCTGCGAGGTTGTCGAGTTCGCGCAACGCCAGCTCGACCACGTACTCCGTCTCGGGTCGGGGGATGAGCACGCGCTCGTCGACCATCAGATCCAAGGTCCTGAACTGCCAGCGGCCGAGGACGTACTGGACCGGCTCGCCGGCGAGGCGGCGCCGGAGCATCGCTTCGAGGCGGGACCTGGAACGCTCGCTTACCGGTCCTCCGGCGGCTGACGCCGCGCTCAGCTCCGCCCAGCTGTAGCCGGAAACCTCCTCGACGAGCCACCGCGCTTCTGTCTCGTTGCCGAGCTGCTCAGCTGTCTCGGCCAGCACCTCTCTCCACGTGACCACCGACCGCGACGGTGCCGCCGTCATGCGCCCTCCTCGGATGCCCCGCCGGCGAGCTGGCGTGCCCGCTCGTCCGCCATAAGGGCGTCGACGATCTCGTCGAGCTCTCCCAACATGATCTTGTCCAGCTTGTAGAGCGTCAGCCCGATGCGGTGATCGGTTACGCGGTTCTCCTTGTAGTTGTAGGTGCGGATCTTCTCGGAGCGGCCACCCCCGCCGATCTGGCTCCTGCGAGCGGTGGAGAGTTCGGCCGACTGGCGGTCCTGTTCCGCCTTCAGGAGCCTCGCTCGCAGCACCTGCATCGCCTTGGCGCGGTTCTGTATTTGGCTCTTCTCGTCCTGCATCGCGACGACGATCCCGGTCGGAAGATGCGTTATCCGCACCGCCGAGTCGGTCGTGTTCACGGATTGACCCCCCGGGCCAGTCGAGCGGTAGACGTCGACCTTGAGGTCCTTGTCCTCGACGTGTACGTCGACCTCCTCGGCCTCTGGCAGGACGGTCACGGTCGCCGACGAGGTGTGAACCCGGCCCTGGGACTCGGTGACAGGGACCCGCTGGACTCGGTGAGGTCCCCCCTCATTTTTCATATGGGACCAGGCCGCGCCACCCTTGACCATGAAGGTCACTTGGTTGAAGCCGCCCATGTCGGACGGATCGGTCGAGAGGAGCTCGAGCCCGAACCCCTTTCGCTCGGCGTAGCGTGAGTACATCTCGAACAGGTCCCTCGCAAATAGGTTCGCTTCCTCGCCGCCTTCGGCGCCGCGTATCTCCACGATGACGTTCTTGCCGTCGTTGGGATCCTTGGGGAGGAGTAGGACCTTGAGCCGTTCCTCGAGGGCCGCTATGCGCTCGTCGGACTCGGTGATCTCGGATCGGAGAATGTCGCGATCGGCCGCATCGGCGTCGACAAGCATCTCGCGCGCGACCTCGAGGTCCTCGCCGGCGGACCGGTAGTCGCGGAAGGCCTCGATCACCGGCTCGAGCTCCTTGTAGCGCTTCGACACTTGGCGAAGCTTGCCCTGGTCGGCGATCACGTCAGGGTCGGACAGCTGGATCAGAACCGCTTCGTACTCGCGTTCCAGGCTTTCGAGGCGGTCGAGCACGGTGTTCCAGCGTACCGGCGCCCGCGCTGGGGGCGGCCGGCTCAGTCGCGGCTAGAAGGGCGTCGCGACGCAGGATCGCGGCACGCCGGCCGGACCCACCACGATGTCCTGCCCGTTGATGCCAACGGCCAGAGACTTGGGTGTCACCGTCACGCACACGCTCAGCAGTGGACCGCTGGAAGACGTTGATGCAGAAGAGGACGACGTGGACGGCGACGATGACGTGGACGGGGCTGTAGCGGCGCTAGCCGGGATCATGACGGCAGGCAGGGCGGTCAGTCCCATCAGGGCTGTTCCAGCCAAGATGATTCGGGCCTTGCTCATTCACCCTCCTAGGGATGAACAGGAGAGATGCTGGGATGGGTTTGTATCGGTCTAGTATTCGCCAACCGCACAAAAGGTACCTTCTCTGCCCCGAACTCGACGGGGGAGGCACCGCGAGAGAACCTCGCTAGCCTTGCGGCAGTGTCGCAGCCCCGGCCCCCGTGGTGGCTCCTCGTCGTGGCGACCCTGGCGGTTGCGGTCTCGAAGTTGCTGCTGGCGAGGTTCCGCACCACGACAGTCCTGACCGTTCTCGCCGGTTGCCGACCATCCCGCCACCGGCAGCTCTTGGATGCAGACCTGGCGGCAAGGTCCGTGGCCTCGGCGAGCAGGTTGCTGCGCGCCGACTGCCTGCCGCAGGCGGTGGCGCTGGCGGTACTACTCCAGCGCGGTGGAGCCGAGCCTACGGTCGTGCTCGGCTGCCGGTTCTACGGTCCGAGCCGCTGGGGCGCGCATGCCTGGGTGGAGGTGGACGGGAAACGCTTCGATCCGCTCGCCCAGGAGAAACACGCCGAACTGGGGCGTCTCACAGCCGATGAATGCTGGGGCGTCCGGGCCGGCTAGGAAAGTGCAGTGCGGGTCAGATGACGATGCTGACCGCGATCCCGCCGAGCACGCCCAAGGTCCACTCCTCGATGGTGCCGAACCTGGTGAGCTTCGGAGGCTCGTACGGCGCTGCTTGCTGCTCTGCTGACTTGTCGCTATTGCTCTGGACGGCCATGTCGCCTCGCATACGATGCCCCGGTTGCCGAAACTCCTGACCACCTAGCCCGGGTCCACGAGCCCGATTAGGCAGTTCAACTGTACCATTCGGGGCAAAGGTATCAATGTCCTGCCTGCAGTCTCGGAAATCGACCACGGGCCCTGATCGAGGTTTGAATCGTGCAATGACCTTCCGGACCGCGCCCGACGACGAGGTGCTCTACCACGAGGAGGCCGGCGAGGCCTTCCTCCTGCACGTCCCGAGCGGCGAGTACTTCGGTCTCAACCCGCCCGGGGTCGTCGTGTGGAAGGCAGTACGCGACGGGCTCGACCCGGTGGAGGAGTTGGCCCGGCGCTGGCCGGGCGTCGCGACGGATTCCCTGAAAGACGACGCCGTCAGGCTGCTCGGGATGCTTCGGGACGCGGGCCTCGTCATCGAGTCGGACGACACGCCGGGCGGTACGTGAGCGAGCGCGAATCAGCCCCATGGCCCGGCTGCCACGGGGTGCGGGTGCGAGGCAACGACGCGACCCGGTTCGGCCACTGCCGCGGCGAACCGCTCGCCGCAGTCGAGGTCGACCCCGGGATACCAGCGCGGCCAGGAGCGGTGGAGCTCTGGTCGCAACCGTTGCCGACCGGAGATCTCCAGCGCCTGAGCACCGGCCCCAACGGCGACGTGGTCCTCGAGCTGGGCAGCGACCGGAGAGTGTCGCTATCCCCCCAGTCGGGCGTCGTGACCGTGGGCGAACCATTCGACTGGGTCGGACTGCAGCTCGTCGCGTCGTACATCCTCCCCTTCCTCGTCGCGGGCGACAGAACGCTCGTGCTGCACGCCGCCGCGGCGTGTCGCTCCGGGCGGGCCGTACTCATCGCCGGTCCCGGCGGCACCGGCAAATCGAGCTCGTTGGTCGGCCTCGCGGAGGCAGGCTGGACCCCGTTGAGCGAGGACGTGTGCGTGATCGACCTCGCAGGACCCGAACCCGTCGTGTGGCCTGGCCCGCCCTGGGTCCGGCGGCGCCACGGCGAAGCGGGCCCGGCCGGCGCTGAGGTCCTGTTCGAGAGCAGCGAGAAGACCGCTTGGGATCTGGGACCGCTGAGGCAAGCGCCCGGTCCGACGCCGGTCGCCGGGCTGGTCGTCCTCGAACGTCCGGTGCCGGGCGCCTACCCGGTCCGGCGGATCCTGCAGGCGGGCGAGGCGATCGGCGCGCTGGCGCCTCACGCGGTGTGGCTCGGGGACCGGGAGGAGACCGGCCGCCGGCTGTTCGGTCCGGTCTCCGAGGCGGTGGCGAGGATACCAGTGTCGGTCCTACGGCTCCCCGTCCGCGACGACTGGATCGACCTGCTGGTCTCCATCCTCGACGAACCAGTCGTGCCGGCGTGAACCCGGCGTGGTCCTACGCACCCGCCAGATCCGGCGGACGAGTCGCAGGACCAGGACCGTTCCGCGAAGCGGTGCGCCCACGACGCCGCCGACTGTCGTCTGGTACAGCAGCCGCCTGACCCTCAACCACGGGTCGTCGATCACCGCGTAGGTGAGGCGCAGTCTCTCCGCCTCGCCCAACCGCGCGAGGGGCCACCTCGTGGAGAGCGGCGCCTCCAGAGCCCACCGGCGGGTCCTGCCTGTGTCCATCTGCCGCAGCGACGGCGGCGATGCCGCGCCCAGCCGCTCAGCCTGACCCAGGAGGACGGCCAGGGCCGACCGGGCGCCGGCCCGCTCGGCGATCTCCCCGACCCCACCCCAGTCGATCGGCGCCCCGGCCGAACCGGCCGCGAGAACGATGACCGCCGCGTCGACGGCCCAGAGCAGGCGATCGAAGTTGTGAAATGGCTTGCCGGCGTGGGTCGCGATGAGGACCAGCTCCATCTCCGGCGGCAGAGCGAGTGCCGGTGCTCCGAAGAGCGTTACCGGACGCGCTACCTCCCAGAGGTCCGCGGCAGTAAGGCGGAACACCTGGTCCGCTCGCACGGCGAGCTCCTTGTGCAGGTCCACCGGCAAGCCGGGCATCCCCGGGTGCGACAGCCCCAGTGAGTAGAGCGGCCCCTGCCGTCGCGTGGTCTCCCAGCCTGCTCGCCGGAGGGCTTCTGCAGCGTCACGATGCATTTCCGGCGGCACGAGAAGGTCGACGTCGTCCATGGGCCGGAGGCCCGGACCGGGGTAACGCTCGGCCACGGCCGCGCCCTTGATCACCAGCGGCTGAACACCGGCCGCCGCAAGCGGTTCGAGCAGCAACGACCGGACCCGCGGCCGCACAAGCAACGCCTGAGCCTTACAGCGCTGGGCGTCGTCACGCAGAGATGCCGACCAACCGTCGGCCGGCGAAGCCCACCGCTGCGCCACCTGCCACAACAGGGGTGACAGCCGCTGGGCGACCGCCACTCGCGAAGCAAAGGCGAGGTCGGCGCCGCGGGCCAGCGCAGCTTCGCTCGCCGCTTCGTCGGGAGCCGGCCGGCAAGCGGACCACAGCAGCGTTGCCGTCGCCTCGGGCGAGGAACACGGCACCCCGGCGCCGTCCGGTTTTCGCTCTGCTGAGATCTTCACGTCCTCCATCTCAATACTCTTTTGCCCCACCGGTAGGCTCGACCTCTAATGACGGGGGAACAAGCCGGTTGGTTCGACGCCAACCGCCGGATGTGGGACGAGCGTGTAGGCATCCACGTTGCGTCGGACTTCTACGACGTGGAGGGCTTCAAGGCGGGCAAGCCAGCTGTCGAACCGTTCGAGATCGATGAGCTCGGCCCCCTCGGCGGGCTGCGACTCGCCCACCTCCAATGTCATTTCGGCCTGGACACGCTGGATCTCGTCAGGATGCACCCCGGACTCGAAGCCGTGGGACTCGACTTCTCCCAACCGGCGATCGATGCCGCGACCCGGCTCGCCGCCGAACTGGACCTGGGGAAAAGAGCGACCTTCGTGCAGGCGGATGTCCGCGATGCCGCCGAGACGCTCGGCGCCGGCGGCTTCGACGTCGTCTATACAGGCAAGGGCGCCCTCATCTGGCTTCCTGACCTCGAGCCCTGGGCTGCCGAATGCTCCAAGCTCGTGAAGCCGGGAGGCTGGCTTTACCTGTGCGAGTACCACCCGATCGCCTGGTGCTTCGATCAGTCGAGCCCGACCGTTAGGTACGACTACTTCGGGACCGAGCCGTACGTCGGCGAAACGCCTGGGACGTACGCCGACCGGAGCGCGCAGACGGTCAACAACCTTTCTTACGAGTGGTGCCACCCGCTGTCGAAGGTCGTGGAAGCGGTCATCGGCGCGGGCTTCGAGTTGCGTTTTCTCCATGAATGGGACTTCTGCCACTCGAGCATCGGTGACTGGATGGTCAAGGGCGACGACGGCCGCTACCGCTGGCCGGCCCCCGGGAGGCTGCCGCTGATGTACTCGCTCAAGGCTCGGCGGAAAGACTCTCCCACTCCCGGGACACCGTAACCACGGCCGCCGGCGAAGCCAGCATCGCGGCGAGGCGGCGGGTTACCGGCACGTCGTCGCCGGAAGGCATCACCAGCAGGAGAGGCCCATCGGACGCATGACCGTACAGCAGGCGGCAATCGGCGGCGGTCGGCACGAGGTCCAGGTCGACACCCACGGAGCAGACGACGACGACCTCGGTGCCCGAGGCGTCGGCGCCGACGCACGGCGCGGAGCCGGCTTCGGGCAGGTCGAACCACGGAAGTGGCGGAGGGACAGGGTGCAAGGACTCCAGCGCCACCACCGAGGGCCGGGCGCACACGATCGATCGCAACCACCGGGAGCGCGCCAGCGTGTTGGCCGGATGGCGAGCGGCGCCAGGACGGCGCCACCGCCTGACCGCGTCCACCGCCGAATCCAGCGCCGCATCGGGGTCCTCACCGGGGCGCATCTCGGAGCGGGCATTGCGATCGTGGCGCCCCACCCCCACCATCAGCCGGCCCCCTACGACTCGAGCGACCTCCAGCCCCTGGAACTCGCCGCGCAGCACGCCGTGCTCGAAAACCGGATCCACACCGTGGTTGGTCAACAGCTCTACCAACTCCGGGTCGGGCGCACCCTCGGGCATGTTCACCGGCGGCGCCTGATCGGCTCGCGCCAGGGAGCGGCCGGTCACCGTCCACACGTCGGTGTCGTTGGCAAAGGCAGCTGCGCGCCGTGCAATCACGCCCGCCGCCCCGGGAACGGTCTCCTCCACCAGCACGTGCACGAGCGACCCGGCTCCCGCCTGAAGGCACAACGCCAGCGCCGGCCCGAAGCGTGCGACCTCCCCGTCATCGATGAGGACCCACGCCTCGCCCGCGGCCCGGTCAACGAGCGCGGCCCCGCCGCGCAACAGCAACGGCGAGCAACCCTCAGCTGCGTCTTTTCCCCAACGATCGCCTACAAGCGCCGCCAGCTTCGCTGCCCGCAGGCGGTCGAGCCGGTGGCCGCTTAGGACTTCTTGCCCCGCTTGCCGTAGCGTCGCTCGAAGCGCTCCACCCGCCCGCCCGTGTCGACCAGCTTCTGCTTACCGGTGTAGAACGGGTGGCACTCGTTGCACAGTTCGGTGTGCAAGTCGGCCTTCGTCGAGCGAGTGGTGAAGGTGTTGCCGCACGAACAGGTCACCGTCGCGGTCACGTAGTCGGGATGCGTTTCGGTCTTCATGGTCCCTCTCTCACATCGCCGGGGTGGGATTCTTGGCCACCTCGGCAAGGAATTCGTCGTTGGTCTTGGTCGCCTTCAGGCGGTCGAGTAGCAGCTCCAGTCCGGGGGCGGCGCTGCCCTCGCTCGCCAACGCGTTCAGCACCCGCCGAAGCTTCCACACCTGTTGCAGCTGCGTCCGGTCGAACAGAAGCTCCTCATGGCGGGTGGACGAGCCGTTGACGTCGATCGCAGGGTAGATGCGCCTCTCCGCGAGGCGGCGGTCGAGTCGCAGCTCCATGTTGCCGGTGCCCTTGAACTCCTCGAATATCACTTCGTCCATCCTGCTGCCGGTCTCCACCAGCGCGGTCGCCAGGATTGTCAACGACCCGCCCTCCTCGATATTCCGCGCCGCGCCGAAGAACTTCTTGGGCGGGTACAGAGCGCCGGTGTCGATCCCTCCCGACATGATTCGCCCGGTCGGTGGTTGAGCCAGGTTGTAGGCGCGGGCGAGCCGCGTGATCCCGTCGAGCACGATCACGACGTCGCGGCCCATTTCGACCATGCGCTTCGCCCGCTCGATCGCGAGCTCGGCGACGTGGGTGTGTTCGTCCGCGGGTCGGTCGAACGTGGAGGCGATCACCTCACCCTTGATCGAGCGGCGCATGTCGGTGACTTCCTCAGGGCGCTCGTCGACGAGGAGGACCATGAGATGGACGTCCGGGTTGTTGGTCTCGATGGAGTGGGCGATCTGCTTGAGGATCGTGGTCTTACCCGCCTTCGGCGGCGAGACGATGAGGCCGCGCTGGCCCTTTCCGATCGGCGAGATCAGGTCCACGATGCGGGCGGTGACATTGGACGGATCGCCGGGGATCTCCAGCCGAAGCTTGGTATCGGGGAACAGTGGGGTTAGCGCATCGAAGCGGGGTCTTTCTCGGGCCTCCTCCGGGGTCAGACCGGAGACGGTGTCGATCCGTAGGAGGGCGGGATACTTCTCGTTGCCACCCGCGGGGCGCGCCGCCCCTTGGAGGTAATCGCCCTTCCGCAGCGCGAAACGGCGAACCTGGCTGATCGACACGTACACATCCCCGGGACCGGAGAGGAAGCCGTCGGTCCGCAGGAACCCGTAGCCCTCGTCGCGCATGTCGAGGTAGCCCTTAACCGGAATCGGTTCGCCGCCGTAGTTCGATTCCTGCGACTGGCCCGGCAGGTCCCGCTCGCCACGATCGAAACGGTCCCGGCCGCGGCGCCGGCGATTCCTACGGTTGCCCGGCTCGGTGTCGAAGTGGCGCTGCGCGCCCTCCTGGCTCGGCCCCTCATGAGATACAGGGCTGCTCTGTTGCTGGGGCGCGCTCTCGGGGGGAGGCGCTGGCTCCGACCCGTTGACGCCTTCCGGCGCGCCGGCCGACATGGCCGGGAGCGGTTCCGTCCGAGCGGCAGCGGCGGCCTCTCCACCGTCCGTCTCGGCCGGGGTGCTCTCTGCCGTGCCCGCGGCCGCCTTCTTCGGGCGTCCGCGCCGAGGCTTTGCCTCCTGCGCGGCCTCCGCTTCGACCCCGGTGGCCCGCAGGATCTGCGACACCAGGTCCGCCTTCTTCGCTCGAGCAGTGGGCTTGGTACCCAGGGCGTCGGCGATGGCGAAGAGCTCCTCGCGCTCCTTGGCCTCGAGGACCGAGCGTTCGAGCTGCGTTCCGCTCATGCAAAACCTCGTTCGTTGTGGATGCTGATCAAGCAGTGGTTGGGAAAAGAGGGGAGGTGTCGACCAGTCCGGGCTCTCGTTGATGCGAGCGTCGGTGGTGGCTCGAGCGGTCACACCGCACTCCAGGCGGCGGGGGGTGCGAACCGGCACTATCACCCGTAGACGACCCCTCCATGGTACTGATGCAGGTCGGGTCGCGGCAACCGGGCGCCCGAGTACCGCCTGGGAAGAGGCAGAGCGCCGCCGGCTAGAGGCCCAGCTCCGCCCTGACGGCCCGCACGTCGGCGTCGACCGCTGTGGGGACAGCGATTTGTCCTATCGCGATGTCGGGGTCTTTCAGCCCGTGACCGGTGAGGACGCAGACCACCGTCGACCCCGGTTCGACCTTGGACTTGAGCAGCCCGGCAACAGAAGCAGCCGACGCGGGTTCGCAGAAGACCGACTCCTCCTGGGCCAGGTACCTGTAGGCGGCGAGGATCTCCTCGTCCGTGACCGCGGCGATGGATCCACCCGACTCTGACGCAGCCGCCGTGGCCCCGTACCAGGACGCCGGCTTGCCGATGCGGATCGCCGTCGCCACGGTCTCCGGGTTGTCTATCGGGTGCCCCTCGACTAGCGGAGCCGCGCCGGCGGCCTGGAACCCGAGCATCCGCGGGAGCGTTGTGACCCTTCCTGCGTCCTGGTATTCGCGGTAGCCCTTCCAGTAGGCCGTGATGTTCCCCGCGTTGCCGACGGGGATGCAGTGGTAGTCGGGCGCATCACCGAGAACATCGACTATCTCGAACGCGCCGGTCTTCTGGCCCTCGATCCTGTGAGGGTTGATGGAGTTCACCACGGTCACCGGAGCGGAGTCGCCGAGCTGGCGAACGATCTCCAGCGCCACGTCGAAGTTGGCGCGGATCTGCAACACCCTGGCGCCATGGATGAGCGCCTGCGCGAGCTTGCCGAGCGCGATGTAGCCTTCCGGAATAAGGACCGCGCACGTCATGCCGGCGCGGGCCGCGTAGGCAGCTGCTGACGCAGAAGTGTTGCCTGTGGACCCGCACACGACGGCCTTGGCACCACCCTCGAGCGCCTTCGAGATCGCCACAGTCATGCCGCGGTCCTTGAACGATCCCGTCGGGTTGGCACCCTCGAACTTCAGGTAGACGCTGGCTCCGACGCGTTCTGAGAGTCTCGGGGCCGGCAACAGCGGGGTACCGCCTTCTTGGAGAGTGACGACCGGCGTCTCGGAGCTGACCGGCAGAAAGGAGCGGTACTCCTCGATCACACCCCGCCAACCCGGGTTCACGGCGCGCGCATCCTCACGGGCCGATCACGCGCAGCAGGCCGCCGATGCGGTCGACCACGTCGAGGTGGCGTAGCTCGTGCAGGCACTCCTGGACATCCCGCTCGTAGGCGGGGTGCGTCACGAACACGAGCCTGGCGACCGCCTCCCCCTCGCCTGGTAGGCCCGCCTCCGTGAAGCTCGCCGGGCCGTCGCCGGCCGGGGTGGACTGGCTCTCGCCGGACGATGAAACGAGCGATTCCTGCTCCATGAGACGGATCGAGACGTGATGGCGGCCTAGAACACCAGACACTGCATGGAGGACTCCGGGACGGTCGAGAACCTGCAGGGTGATGTAGTACGCCGATCGGAGGTCGTCGATCGGCCGGATGTTGGTCTCGTGCAGAGCGACGCTCCGGCCTGCGCCACCAGTGGTGAGGTTGTGGGATGCGTCGAGCAGATCGCCGAGCACCGCGCTGGCAGTGGGCATCCCGCCCGCGCCGCGACCGAGCAGCATCAGCTGTCCGACGGCGTCGCCTTCCACGAATACAGCGTTGAACGAGTCGCGCACCGATGCCAACGGGTGCGTCGAAGGGACCATCGCCGGGTGCACCCGCACTGCGATCGACTCTGGGCGATCCTCTTCGGCATCCGTGTGTTCCACCACCGCCAGCAGTTTGACGGCATAACCGAGTTGGCGGGCTACCGCTATGTCGGCAGCGGTGATGGCGCTGATGCCTTCGCGGTATACGTCTCCGGCAACCACGCGAGCGCCAAAAGCGACGTTGGCGAGGATTGCTGCCTTGGCCGCTGCGTCGAAACCTTCCACATCTGCTGTCGGGTCCCGTTCCGCGTAACCGAGACTCTGGGCCTCCGCGAGCGCGTCGTGGTAGCTCGCAGCCGACTCGCTCATCTTGGACAGGATGAAATTGGTGGTCCCGTTGACGATGCCCATGACTCGGCGGATCCGCTCCCCGGCGAGGGACTCTCGGAGGGGCCGAATCAGTGGTATGCCGCCGGCGACAGCAGCTTCGAAGAGCAGGTCCACGCCGGCCGTTGACGCTGCTTCGAACAGCTCTGCCCCGCAGTTGGCCAGCAGCTCTTTGTTCGCGGTGATGACCGGTTTGCCCGCCTTCAGCGCGGTCAGGATGAGCGTGCGGGCGGGTTCGATGCCGCCGATCACCTCCACGACGACGTCGACCTCGGGATCTGACACGACCGCGTGAGCGTCCGAGGTCAGCAGGCCACTCGGTAAGGGCGCGTCCCGTTCGCGGGATTGGCTGCGGACCGCGACACCGGCGAGCTCGAGGCGCAGCCCGGTTCGCGCGGCGATGCGTTCACCGTCGTCGACGAGCAGCTTGACGAGCGCTCCACCCACGTTGCCGCAGCCGAGCAGGCCTACCTTCACCGACGTCACCATCGTCTATGAAGGCTAGTTGGCTGCGCCTCTACGGTCAGAGGTCGAGGGCAGTGAGGTCGTCGAAGGTCTCCCGCCGCACGACCAGCCTGGCCTCGCCTTCCCGGGCGAATACGACCGGGGGGCGGGGCACCTTGTTGTAGGTCGACGCCATCGAATGGCCGTAGGCTCCCGTGACGGGCGTCGCCAGGACATCACCGACGGCAAGGTCTGCTGGCACCCGGGCGGCTTTGACTATGACATCCCCGGACTCGCAGTGCTTGCCGACAATGGTGACCCTCTTCGGCCGTGGCGCGCCGGCGTCGCGGGGAAGGAAGGCCTCGTAGCCACTGCCGTAGAGCACCGGTCTTGGGTTGTCGCTCATTCCGCCGTCGACACTTACGTAGGTGCGGATGCCGGGGATGTCCTTGATGGTGCCGACCGTGTAGCAGGTGATAGCGGCAGCGGCGACGATCGCGCGGCCTGGCTCCGCCGTGATACGCACGTCGGGCGCTATGCCGGCGGCACTCAGACCGAGCTTGGCGACGCTCGCCCATTCGGTGATGCTCGGCGCTTCCTCGTCCTCCACGTACGCCACCCCGAGCCCCCCGCCGAGGCACAGCTCCTGCAACCCCAGCGGGTTGAAGAACTCGGCGATTACCGCGGCCGCCTTCTCGAAGGACTCGAGAGCGAAGATCTGAGACCCGATGTGAACGTGGATGCCGACCAGCTCCACGGGAGAACCCTTACGGCGAAGGTGTCTCACAGCCCTGGCGGCGTCGCCAGAAGCAAGCCCGAAGCCGAACTTGGAGTCGTCCTGACCCGTCATCACGTACTCGTGGGTGTGCGCCTCTATACCAGGTGTCACACGAATCAGGATCTTTGTGCGAGCAGCCTCATCTACAGCCTCGCCGAGGATCTGCTCGATGCGGTGAATCTCGTCAAACGAGTCGACCACTATCCGCCCCACGCCCACCTCGAGAGCTCGAGCCAGCTCCGAGGTCGACTTGTTGTTGCCGTGCAGCACGAGGCGAGCTGCCGGCACACCGGCTGCAAGGGCCACGTGGAGCTCGCCCCCGGTCGAGACGTCGATGGACATCCCCTCCTCGTGCACCACGCGGGCCATCTCCTTGCAGAGGAACGCCTTGGAGGCATATGCCACCCCCGGCCCCCATGCCGCCAGAGCTTCCTTGCACCGCGCGCGAACGTGACCCTCGTCGTACACGAACACCGGGGTGCCGAACTCCTTGGCGATGTCGAGGACGTCGACGCCGGCGATCGACAGCTGACCGTCCGGCTCGATTCTCGCTCCGTCCGGAAGCAGCGAGAGCGGGATCGGTCCCGTCCCGGGCTCGTGCCGGGAAGAATCGGGAGGTTGATCGGGGTCCGGATCGGGAAGCATTCAGTCGTTGCGGCCCTGGGCGGCGCGGGACCTGACCACCAGCGCGCCCACTCGTTCGAGAAGCTCGAGCGGCTCGAACGGTTTGGTTATGTAGTCGTCTGCGACTTCGAGACCCGCCTGGATATCCGCCGCCTGCGCCTTCGCCGAGAGCATGACCACCGGTATGGACTTGGTGGCGGGGTCGTCGCGCAAACGCCGGGCGACCTCCAGCCCGTCGATGCCGGGCATCATCACGTCGAGCACGATCACGTCCGGGCTGCCCGAGCGGGCCTGCGCAAGACCTGCCTCCCCGCCGGTCGCGGTCAGCACGTCGTAGCCCTCGATCTCGAAGTTCACCTGGAGGAGGCTGACGATGATGGGATCGTCGTCGACAACCAGGACGGTGCCGCTCGGCATCCCCTCATCGTAGGGCAGCGCCGCTGCCTGGGAAGTTGTACACGCGACTATGCTCGACCGTCCTGGCCGGGGTCCCCGCACCGCAGCCGACGCCCTCGTAGCTCAGGGGATAGAGCACCGGCCTCCGGAGCCGGGTGCGTGGGTTCGAATCCCGCCGAGGGCACCGGCCCTGACCAGCACAAATACGCTGGTCAGGGCTTATTTTTTTGTACCGCTAGAAACCCCTTCCGACCGCCATTTACCCCTGTGTGGGGGAGGAGCGGGGGAGGAGGTCGACGGGCTTGAAGTTCCCTACTGAGCCTGTTGCGTAGGCTCATTGGCCATGTCGCCCAGCAACGATCGGCGAAGTCGGGTGGTCGTCCGTGGATGAGGAACTGGACCTGACGGCCCGGCGCCTGGTCGCCCGCGCCGAACTCGATGACCCGGTCGTGACCGACATCGTCCGTACCGTCGCGGCCGAGGCCGGTGGTGTGATCGTCGGCCTCGACAACCGCATCAAGGAGCTTGCGTCGGTTGACCGCAAGCTCGGTGACATGGTTGCCATCAATCCCGACCAGACCCTTGCCGATGCGGCTGCGGGGCTCTACGACGTCCTCCGGTACACCGTCGTGTCCGATCGGACGGCTACATGGCCGTTCGCGATGCGGCCCTCACTATTCTCCAGCAGCATGATGTGACGGTCGTCGAGGAACGCAACCGGTGGAGAGGGCCCGGGTACCGCGGCATCAACGTCCGGCTCGCCACCCGGGACCATCGGCGCTTCGAGATCCAGTTCCACACCCCCGAGAGCTACGCCGCGAACAAGGCGACTCGGGGGCAGTACGAAGAGCGCCGCTTGGAGACGACTTCTCCAAAGCGGAGAGACGAGCTCGACGTGGCCATCGACGCAGCCTTCGACGACGTCCCGATCCCGCCCGGAGCGGTACCCTGATCGATATATCGGTCGTGTTCTGCGCCTCCAATCAGGGGGGTCCGAGGCCGAGCGTCCTCGCCCGGTTCATCCGAGATGAGGCGCGCCTTCACGACGAGCGGTTCGACCGACGTGCTGGCCGATGGGTCCCCGATTCCCGCGTCGCCGGCTTCCTGACAGGACACGACGACTGGGCCGAACGCATCGACCGCTCCGTGGCTGAGGGAATTCTGCGCTCCTGGGGTGTCGAACCTTCCGTACTGGATGCGCCCGTAGCCGAGGTCGCGAAGGCCTGAGCTGCCTGCACTCAGCTGATCCGGCGAGTCTGTAGCCACTGCGTGATCTCGGCCTGGTCGAATCGAACGAGTCTTCCGACCTTGTAGTACGGCACCCGTTTGTCGGCGACGAGACGGCGGACGTGGCGTACGGTGATGCCGAGGCGTTGGGCGAGTTGGTCGATGTCCAAGAGCTGGGGGTGGTTGTCGATGCCGGGCATGTGTCTCCTTTCGTCGGCTCTTCACCTATGGGGTGAGGTTGGAGCCACCGGTTGTCCTCTATGAGTGAGCCGGCGTCACACACCGGCTATCTATAAGCGGGCCGCTCGCGTCACTTTCGGCCAACACCAGCGAGCGACGGGCACGGAGCCCCGCAAGACCCCGCCGCAGTTCGCACCCCCAGGACCAACGCCCTTGTGAACTGCTCACTCCGCGGCGGGCTTGTCGCCTGTGGTGTGGCCCACCGTCGGGCAGCCGTCAAGGGCGCTTCGGTCCTCGGCTCCGCTGCGCTGCGCCTCCGGTCCTCGCGTCCCCTACGGGGACGGCTTCGCCGCCCTTGACCGCTTCCCGCCAGCGGGCAGTTGGGCTTACCAGGAAGCCGATAGCACAGCTATCGGCTTCGAAGAGCCGATCATCCATGATCACAATCTTCTGGTACTCATTTACCGTTGTTGTCTTCTGTTTACCGGTCATCAAATACCGTATTTACAAGCGAAATTCAGTCTTGTAAAAGCTTTGTAAGGAAGAACACGATTGCAACGTTCCGTTGCCCGGATAGAGCGGGAACGCGGTTCGACGGGGAGGTGAAGGCTGGCGTGGCGTGGATGCGGATGATGGGCGGAGCATCAGTGGAGTACCACCGCAAGACGGTCGTCGAGCGCGGCGACGACTATCCAGGCCGGGCTCTGGCCTATTACGCGTCCAGGGGTGAGACGCCGCTGGTGTGGGGCGGGTCCGGAGCTGACGGCCTCGGCCTGGCCGGCACGGTCACCGGAGAAGAGTACGAG